>JAQFVJ010000097.1 GCA_029439525.1 Caballeronia sp. BR6202001591004 | reverse complement strand
CGACCGTCGCCTGCAATTCCTCGGCGAGCAAACGCTTCTGTTCCTCGACACGCTGCGCCGCGTCCTCATCCGACGGATCGCGTATCAGCAAATCCCGCACGTTTTCATCATAGGCGAGAATTTCCTGAAAGATATTGTCGTAGGTGGGCGCGTTTGCTGCATTTCTCAAGATGTCCGAAAGCAACTGGAATTCCGCTGCGCCGCCCAATTCCCGGGCGTGCCCGATCACTTCGCTGAACAGCTCGCCGTGCTCGGTTATCGTGACGAGCGTGCGCTCGCTTTCCTGGTCCAGCGAAACGCCGATGCCCGGATACATCACCAGATTGCGCAGCGCCCGCTGCTCCTGGCCGGTGACCCGCCGGCGCTCGCTCTTCGGCACGGTGGCGCACGCCACGGTCGCCGCACGCGAATCGATATCGCACAGCGCCGCGATTTCCGTGAACGGCATACTCAGCCGATCCGCCAGCATATGCAGGATCTGCACGCGCAGCACGTTGGCCGGCAGCGCCTGAAGCAACGGCTTCGCGTCGAACAGCGCCTTCGCGCGGCCTTCGGGCTGTTCGAGCTCCTTGTCGTTCAGCACCTCGTTGAGCAAGAACTGCGATAGCGGCATCGCGCGATCGACCTGCTCGCCGAACCCGTCCGTGCCGAATTCGCGGATGTAGCTGTCCGGATCGTGCTCCTTCGGCAGAAACAGGAACTTGATGGTCCGGCTGTCCGCCGCATGCGGCAACGCGGCTTCGAGCGCGCGCCGCGCGGCGCGACGTCCGGCCGAATCGCCATCGAAGCTAAAAACCACGCTATCCGTCTGACGAAAGAGCTTCTGTACGTGGATCGGCGTACATGCGGTGCCGAGTGTCGCCACGGCATTCGCGAACCCGAGCTGCGTGAGCGCGACGACGTCCATATAACCCTCGACGACCAGCGCATAGCCCAGTTCACGGATCGCGAGACGCGCTTCGAACAAGCCGTACAGCTCGCTGCCCTTGCTGAAAAGCGGCGTTTCTGGCGAATTCAGATACTTCGGCTCGCCCCCGTCCAGCACGCGTCCGCCGAAGCCGATCACATTGCCCTTCATGTTGCGGATCGAGAACATCACGCGTTCGCGGAAGCGGTCGTAGCGACGCGCCTGCCCTTGCGAATCGGTTTTTTCGCTGACGATCACGAGTCCGGACTCGACGAGATTCTCGTTGCGATAGTCGGGAAACGCGGCTTCGAGGTTCTGCCAGCCATCCGGCGCATACCCAAGACCGAAGCGCTGCGCGATCTCGCCCGTTAACCCGCGTTTTTTCAGATACGCGATGGCGTTCGGCGCGCCGCGCAACTGTTTGCGATAGAAGTCGCTGGCGATCTGCATGACTTCGGTGAGCGCAACGCTCACGGCCTTGCTCGGCGCGCTCTCGACGCTACCGCCACCACCGCGATACGACGGCGAAGGCTCCTGCTGCGGCACCGTCAGTCCGACGCCCTGCGCGAGATCCTGAACCACCTCGGGAAACGTCAGCCCGGTGTGCTCCATGAGAAAGCCGATCGCCGTGCCCTGCGCACCGCAGCCGAAGCAGTGATAGAACTGCTTGGTCGGGCTGACCGTGAACGACGGACTCTTCTCGTTGTGAAACGGGCATAGGCCCATGAAATTCGCGCCGCCCTTTTTCAACTGGACGTAGCGGCCTACCACGTCGACGATATCGACGCGGTTGAGCAGATCCTGCAGGAATGTGTGAGGAATCACCGATCGGGGTCCGCGGCCTGGAACTGGCTGATCGAATCCTTGCGCTGCTTGATCATCTTGTCGACGACGGCGGTCACGGCCGCATCGTCGAGCGTGACGCGATCGTCTCACGCTGCTTGATTGCCGCGAGCAGCAGGCGAATGGTGCCGAGGCGCTTGGTTTCGCGCGTGCGCATGGCAGTCTTCATGTCGTCGTTAATCTGGTCCTTGAGGCTCATCGTTCACCCGGTGCAATTACGAAGTTTGAATCCGGCCGGCCCGCGGCCTGGTAACACCTGCTCGGGAAAGCAAAACCCGCTTGGGAAGCGCCTCCACAAGCGGGACTTCGAATGGGTCTTCCGGAACATCGGCGATGCGTGCCGCCGTGACGCCAGCCTCTGGCGGAGGAAACTCGCGGGAATCCTCCGATAACCGATTGAGTATAGCAAACGGGTTCGTTTCTCGAATGGGGGAACGCCCGTGTGGACAGGCTTTTCAGGCCCGTGCGAACTCCGCCGCCTGTCCCGCGGCGACGCCCGACGCCCACGCCCACTGGAAGTTGTAGCCGCCGAGCCAGCCGGTCACGTCCACCGCTTCGCCAACGAAATACAGCCCCGCGACACGCTCGCTCATCATCGTCGCGGACGACAACTCGCGCGTATCGACGCCACCGCGCGTCACTTCGGCCTTACGATAGCCTTCGGTGCCGCTCGGCAGGAGCGTCCAGTTCGACAGCGATGCGCCGATTGCCCTGAGCGTGCGGTCGGCGCAGATCCGCGAGCTGGGCATCGAGCCATGCGTGGGCGAGACGCGCCGGCACCTGCTCCGACAGCAAATTGCCGATCTGCTTTTTCGAGCCGGCTTTGGCGTCGATCAGCCATTCGGTTGCATCGATCTCGGGGAGCAGATCGACGTGAATCGGCTCTGTGGTGTTCCAGTAGCTCGAAATTTGCAGCACGCCCGGCCCCGACACACCGCGATGGATCCTCGTCGAATTCGCCGCACGTCTTGCCTTTGCCCGTGCTGATACGCACCGGCAGCGACAATCCCGACAGCGCCGCGAACGGCGCCCAGTCGCCGGAGGTGAACGTGAGCGGCACGAGCGCGGGCCGCGTATCGAGACGAGCTTGTGGCCGAACTGTTTGGCGATGCGATAGCCGAAATCCGTCGCGCCGATCTTCGGAATCGACAGCCCGCCCGTCGCCATAACAAGCTCTTTCGCGCCCGATCGCGCCCGCGCTCGTCTCGAGCAAAAAGCCTGCGCCGTCACGTCACGCGGCCCGCGTCGCATTCGCTTTTCAGCAAGTTGATGATTGTTTCGCTCGAGTCGTCGCAGAAAAGCTGGCCTTTGTATTTTTCATGCCATTTGATGCGATACATTTTGAGCAGCGCGAGAAAATCGCGCGGCGTGTAGCGCGCCAGCGCCGAGCGGCAGAAATGCGGATTCGCCGACAGAAAATTCGCCGGCTGCGCGTTGATATTGGTGAAATTGCAGCGTCCGCCGCCGGAGATGCGGATTTTTTCGGCGAGACGCTCGGCGTGATCGATCAGCACGACGCGTCGCCCGGATTGCGCGGCGACAGACGCGCACACATCATGCCGGCTGCGCCCGCACCGATAACAGCGATATCGAATAATTCCATGGCGCGCATTTTACCCGCGCCCGTACCGTGCAAAACGCGCGAGAGCCGCCGCTGCTATACTTTTTCCTTACCTCGAAAGCTTCATTCCCATGCTAGTTCTCGGCATTGAAAGCTCCTGCGACGAAACCGGCCTCGCGCTCTATGACAGCGAACGCGGGCTGCTCTCGCACGCGCTCCATTCGCAGATCGCGATGCATCGCGAATACGGCGGCGTCGTGCCGGAACTGGCTTCGCGCGATCACATCCGCCGCGCCCTGCCGCTACTCGAACAGGTGACGGACGAAGCCAAAACGCAGCGCGGCGATGTCGATGCCATCGCGTTCACGCAGGGGCCGGGGCTATCGGGCGCGCTGCTGGTGGGCGCGAGCATCGCCAATTCGCTGGCGATGACGTGGGACAAGCCGACGGTCGGCATCCATCATCTCGAAGGACATCTGCTGTCGCCGCTGCTCGTCGATGCGCCGCCGCCGTTTCCGTTCGTCGCGCTGCTGGTATCGGGCGGCCATACGCAGCTGATGCGCGTCACCGATGTCGGCGTCTACGAAACCCTCGGCGAAACGCTCGACGACGCCGCCGGCGAAGCCTTCGACAAAACCGCCAAACTGCTCGGTCTGGGCTATCCGGGCGGGCCGGAAGTGTCGCGCCTCGCGGAATTCGGCACGCCTGGCGCGGTGTCGCTGCCACGTCCGATGCTGCATTCGGGCGATCTGGATTTCAGCTTCAGCGGACTCAAAACCGCCGTGCTGACGCATAGTCGCAAACTCAGCACGAACGTCTGCGAGCAGGCGAAGGCCGATCTCGCGCGCGGTTTCGTCGAGGCGGCAGTGGGCGTGCTGATCGCGAAATCGCTGGCGGCGCTGAAGCAAACCGGCCTGAAGCGGCTGGTCGTGGCGGGCGGCGTTGGCGCGAACCTGCAGTTGCGCGAAGCGCTGTCGGCAGCGGCAAAGAAACGGCGCTTCGAGGTCCACTATCCCGATCTGTCGCTGTGCACCGACAACGGCGCGATGATCGCGCTCGCGGGCGCGCTACGGCTCGCGCGCTGGCCCGATCAGGCCGTGCGCGACTACGCGTTCACGGTGAAACCGCGCTGGGATCTGACTTCGCTCGCGCGCGGCTGATCGTCACTTTGGCGGAGTGAACGGCTGAGCGATCTGCTGAAACACCGGCAGCGCCTCGCATCGCTCGCAGTGCGCGTTCAGTGCTGGCCAGCCTGATCGAACATCGACGGATGCGCCTCGCGCGTGAAGCGCAACACGCACGCCACGGCGATATCCGCATGGCCGATGGCATCGCTATACCAGAACGGCGTCGCGCGCGGCACGGTCCGCTTCCAGCACATTCAGCACACGCTCGATCTGTCCCGTACAGCGTTCGAGCCACATCTGCGATTTTTGCTCGTGCAGCACGCGTTCGTAGACAAGCGCGACGGCCTTGTCGGCGAGACCCATCGCGCGCAGACCTTCAACGCCTCGCGGCGCTCCGTTCCGCTCGACGCGATCATCGCGCGCGCGTCGCCCGCCTGCTCGTCCAGGTAGTCGAGGATCATCGCGCTTTCGATCAGTACGTCGCCGAAATCGAGCACGAGCGTCGGCACGCGGCAGAGCGGATTGAACGGCGCGATCTTGTCGGCATCGCTGAAAATCGACCACGGACGATGCTCGTATTCCACGCCGTAAAGTTTCAGCGCGATGGCGACGCGACGCGCGAACGGGGAATCGAATTGGCCGATCAGGATCACGATGAGACTCCGCTTTGCCAAACTTGAAGGGACCGTCTTGAAGGGACCGTCAGTTTAAGGGCGCGCGGGCTTCGGAAACAACGGCAGCGCGAGCAGCGCACACGCGCCCGCCACGAGCCAAACCACCGGCCACAATCCGAACGCGAGCACATGCGGAATCGCAAGCAGCGTCACGAAAAATCCCGCGCACACAGCCGTATTCGCCATGCCGAGCGGCGTCGCCGACGGCACCGCGAAGAGGCTCATCGCGACCAGCGCCGCCGTCGAAAACAAACCGGTCAGCAAGACCGGTCGATCGCCCCAGCGGTCCGTGAGCAATCCCCACGGGATTTCAGTCAGCGCCGCGCCCAGGCCAAGCGCGCCGAGCGTCAGCCCGAGCTGACCATTGTTCAGGTGAGTTCAGGTAATAGCCGCTGCGCATCCAGACCGCCGTCGTCGGAATGCTGGCCAGTGCCGCGGAAAAACTCGCATTCGCCGCCACGCCGACCCCGAGCACCTTCCACCGATGCGCGGCGCCGAGCGCGGGCGCGTTGTACGTCACTGGCGTAACCATGTTGCCGTCCTCGCTGAATTTGACTGAGTCCAGTGTGACTGCTTAGGATCATCCTGAAAATCACAAAGTTTTTGACTTTTCGTTCACGAAAACAGGATGGTTGCCATGAGTCAGACGACATTCGATCTCGCGGTCCTTCGCAGCTTCGTCGCATGCATGGATCTGGGGAGCTTCGCCAAGGCGGCGGATCGCGTCGGGCGCTTGACATCGGCCGTCAGCGCGCAGATTCGCAAGCTGGAGGAGCAGGCCGGCACCGCGCTGGATCGCGATCTGACGCGTGTCGGGCCCGTACTTTGAACGTCGGGCATCACGAAGGCGGGATTCATCTGGTTCATTTGTCTTGTTGTCCTTATGCGCCGCACGCATTAGCTCATATCGAAATACGCGCGATCGGAATCGTTGAAGCGCACACGGCGCGGGAGCATGCCGCGCCGTGTGCCAAAGCTTTAATGCGCGGCGCGCCCCGAGCGCGCCGCTTACCGCTGAAAGACCGTCGAGCGTCAGGCGACGCGCTTGGTCAGCTTGCCCGCGTTCGCGGTTTCGATCGCCTTGAGAAAGCGCTCGCGGATCGAACGCGCGATGCCTGCGGCATCCAGACCGACGCTCGACAGCAGCTTAGCCGGATCGCCGTGATCGATAAAGGTGTCCGGCAAGCCGAGTTGCAGCACCGGCTTGATGACGCCGCTGGCGAGCAGCGCCTCGATGCAGGCCGGACCCGCGCCGCCCATGATCGTGCCTTCCTCGATGGTGACGATAGCGTCGTGCGTCGCGGCGAGTTCGCGCAGCAGATCGGCATCGACCGGCTTCACGAAGCGCATGTTGGCAACGGTCAGATCGAGCTCTTCCGCGGCGGCGAGGGACGGCGTGACCATCGTGCCGAACGCGCATACCGCGATGCGCTTGCCCGAGCCCATCTTCTGCAACGACTCGCGGCGAATCTCGCCCTTGCAGAGCGGCAGCGCGGTCATCTGCTTGACCGTGGCGACGCCCGTGCCCGCGCCGCGCGGATAGCGCACCGCCGACGGATTCGGCTGTTGCAGCGCCGTGTAGAGCATCTGACGGCATTCGTTCTCGTCGGATGCGGCCATCACCGTCATGTTCGGGATGCAGCGCAGGAACGCGAGATCGTAGTTGCCCGCATGCGTCGCGCCGTCCGCGCCGACGATGCCCGCGCGATCGATCGCGAACACGACCGGCAGATTCTGCAGCGCGACGTCGTGGATCAACTGATCATACGCGCGCTGCAGGAAGGTCGAATAGATCGCGACGACCGGTTTCATGCCGTCGGCCGCCAGACCGCCCGCGAACGTCACCGCGTGCTGCTCGGCGATGCCGACATCGAAGTAACGATCCGAGAAGCGCTTCTCGAACTCGACGAGACCCGAGCCTTCGCGCATCGCCGGGGTGATGCCGACCACACGCGAATCCTGCGCGGCGGCATCGCACAGCCATTCGCCGAACACTTGCGTGTAGGTCTTCTTCGAAGGTGCCGTCGACGGCTTGATACCCTCGGCCGGGTTAAACTTGCCCGGACCGTGATAGAGCACCGGATCGGCTTCCGCGAGCTTGTAGCCCTGACCTTTCTTCGTCACGACGTGCAGGAATTGCGGACCGCGCAGTTTCTTGATGTTCTGCAGCGTCGGGATCAACGAATCGAGATCGTGGCCGTCGATCGGGCCGATGTAGTTGAAGCCGAATTCTTCGAACAGCGTGGCCGGCACGATCATGCCCTTCGCGTGCTCTTCGAGCTTGCGGGCGAGATCCAGCATGGGCGGCGCGGCGCGCAGCACGCGCTCGACACCGGCGCGCGCGGCGGCGTAGAAACGGCCCGACATCAGGCGCGCGAGATGGCGATTCAGCGCGCCGACCGGCGGCGAAATCGACATGTCGTTGTCGTTGAGGATGACGAGCAGGGGCAGGTCGTGGGCGACGCCCGCGTTGTTCATCGCCTCGAAGGCCATGCCGGCGGTCATCGCGCCGTCGCCGATCACCGCGATCGAATAGCGGTTGTCGCCCTGCAGCTTGTTGGCGACGGCCATCCCAAGCGCGGCCGATATCGACGTGCTCGAATGCGCGGTGCCGAAGGTGTCGTATTCGGACTCGGTGCGACGCGGAAAACCGGAGATGCCGCCTAGCTGACGCAGACCCGGCATCTGATCGCGACGGCCGGTCAGAATCTTGTGCGGGTACGTCTGATGGCCGACGTCCCACACGATGCGATCGGCAGGCGTATCGAAGACATAGTGCAACGCGATGGTCAGCTCGACCGTGCCCAGATTGGACGACAGATGGCCGCCCGTCTGCGACACGCTGTCGAGCACATAGGCTCGCAGCTCGTCGGCCAGCGGTTGCAGTTGGCGACGATCGAGGGCGCGGAGATCGGCCGGATCGTCGATGGTTTTCAGCAAGTCGTACATCGTCGTCCCATTTTAGGAAAACTGGCGTGATTCGTTCGGCGCGATTGTTTCTTTCTTCGCACCGTGGGGTTCGTCACGCGTTCAACAATCAATTCACCCGGTTCACGACTAGGTCGGCAAACTCGGCCAGACGCTGACCGCGCGCACCGAAATTCTGAATGGCCGCATGTGCGTGGCGACCGAGCTGCGCGGCCAGTTCACGCGATGCATCCAGCCCGATGATCGACACATAGGTCGGCTTGTCGTGCTGCGCGTCCTTGCCCGCCGTCTTGCCGAGCGTGGCGGAGTCGGCGGTGACATCGAGGATGTCGTCCACGACCTGGAACGCGAGACCGACCGCGGCCGCGTACTTGTCAAGCGCGGCGAGATCGTCCTCACTCGGCGTCGTGCCGGCGAGCGCGCCCATGCGCACCGATGCGCGCAGCAACGCGCCCGTTTTCTTGCGATGCATCGTCTCAAGTTCGGGCCGCGACAGCTTGCGTCCGACGCTTTCGAGATCGATTGCCTGACCACCCGCCATGCCTACCGAGCCGCTCGCTACCCCGAGTTCGCGCACGAGGGCGGCTTGCTGGGCAGCGGACAGACCGTTGTCTTCCGCGGTCAACGCGATGAAGGCTTGCGACTGCAGTGCATCGCCGACGAGCAATGCCGTCGCCTCGTCATATTGGATGTGTACGGTAGGCTTGCCACGGCGAAGCACATCGTCGTCCATCGCGGGCATATCGTCATGCACCAGCGAATACACGTGAATCATTTCCAGCGCACAGCTCGCGGCCTCGACAGCCTGCGTACTCGCACCCATCAGCTCGCCCGCCGCATGAACCAGCAGCGGACGCACGCGCTTGCCACCGCCCAGCACGGCGTAACGCATGGCCTCATGCATACGCGCGGGGGCGATATCCGTGCCCGGCAGATAGTGTTCGAGGGCGGTTTCGACGTGATCCAGCGTGGCGCGCATCCATTGTTCGAAGGTCATAGGTCGTCCCCGTTGTCGTTCGTTGCTCCCTGGGTCACGTGCTGTACCTCGGCGGGCAGTGGTTTGAGCGTCTCGCCGTCGAGCACGCGCACCTGCTGCTCAACTTTTTCGAGCTGCTGTTGGCAAAAGCCCACAAGCGCCGCACCGCGACGATACGCCGCGAGCGATTCCTCGAGACTCAGCGCACCCTCTTCCATGCGCACCACGAGCGATTCGAGTTCGGCCAGCGCGGCCTCGTAATTCTCCGGAAGCGGCGCAGTGTCCAGGCTGGGCGCGCTTGCGCCTGCTTGCTGACTGACTTCTTCGCCTGTTTCCCTGGCAGCGGTCTTCGCCATGAATCGTGGATGTGCAATGAGATTTTTGGAACCAAGTGACGCATTTTACGACAAAGACTAGATTTTTGACCCGGATCCCGTGCGCGTCAAAGCATGCCGCGCATTGCCTCATCCTTTCCTCAGACCAACGCCTCACGGGCTGAACGCGTCCGTTTGCGAAACGATCAATGGGAACTCCCTTGACAATTTATATCCAAATTAAGACCTTAAATACCCCAAGGACCCCAAGGGTGCGAAATTCAGTATAATTAATTTGCTCCCCTAAATCGGAACCTCGATGGTTGGGTTGTTCACTGCTTTCACGTCTTCATCGGGAGTGGGAATGTCCAATCTGAGCAATGCATTGCAGCTGAACGCCATTCATAGTCAGCTGCCAGTCACGGCTTACTTCGACGAAGCGCTTCTCGCGCGTGAGGTCGAAACACTTTGCAAGAAAGGTCCTCGCTACATCGGGCACGAACTCATGGTCCCCAAGGCGGGAAACTATTTCGCGCTTCCAGGCGAGAATGAAGGGGAAGGGCGCGTGCTCGTCCGCAACCAGCAGGACAACATCGAACTGCTGTCCAACGTGTGCCGCCATCGCCAAGCCATCATGCTGAACGGCCGTGGCAGCGCGAGCAACATCGTCTGCCCGTTGCATCGCTGGACCTATGACCTCGACGGTCAACTGCTCGGCGCGCCGCATTTCGCGGACAAGCCCTGCTTGAACCTCGGCAAGACGCCGCTGCAGAACTGGCAAGGTCTGCTGTTCGAGTCGGAGGGCCGCAATGTCGCGGCTGACCTTGCAAAGCTCGGCACGGCGCGTCATTTCGACTTCTCGGGCTTTATGTTCGATCACGTCGAAGTGCACGAGTGCAACTACAACTGGAAGAGCTTCGTCGAGGTCTATCTCGAGGACTACCACGTCGCGCCGTTCCATCCGGGACTCGGCAGCTTCGTGTCCTGCGACAACCTCGAATGGGAATTCGGCGACTGGTACAGCGTGCAGACGGTCGGTGTCCACAAGAATCTGGAGAAGCCGGGCAGCACGACGTACCGCAAGTGGCACAACGAAGTCCTGCGCTTCCGCAATGGCGCCCCGCCCGAATTCGGCGCGATCTGGATGGTGTATTACCCCGGTCTGATGATCGAGTGGTATCCGCACGTGCTGGTCGTGTCGTGGCTCATTCCGCAAGGCGTGCAGAAGACGACCAACATCGTCGAGTTCTATTATCCCGAGGAAATCGCGCTGTTCGAGCGTGAGTTCATCGAGGCGGAACGTGCCGCATATATGGAAACCGCGCGCGAGGACGATGAAATCGCCAAGCGCATGGATGCGGGCCGTCGCGCGCTGATGTCGCGCGGTGAGAATCAGGTCGGGCCGTATCAAAGCCCGATGGAATCCGGCATGCAGCACTTCCACGAGTTCCTGCGGCATCAGCTCGGGACCATCTGACGGTCGCGGAAGTACCACAAAAAGACGGGCTTTCTCGCCCGTCTTTTTGTTTAGACTAACGGCTTCAGCCCGCATCTAGCATGCAATCAAGCGCGCATCAGGAGCCATCATACCGCACCCCCACCCACTACACCACGTTCATCTCCGCGACGAATCTCGCCGAACGGCTCGCCGACGCACCCGGCAGCGTCCTCGTTATTTGATTGCCAGTTCGATCTCGCCGCGCACGATTCCGACGAAGCCACCTATGCCGAAGGGCATATTCCCGGCGCGAATTACCTTCATCTCGACCGCGGCCTGTCCGGCGTCAAGACAGGCACGAACGGCCGTTTATCCGTTGCCGGAACGCGCGGCGCTGGTCGCGAAGCTCGCTGAATTTGGTCTGAACGAAGGCCAGCAAGTCGTCGCCTACGATGCGCAGGGCGGCATGTACGCCGCGCGACTGTGGTGGCTGCTGCGCTGGCTCGGGCACGATTCCGTCGCGTGTCTCGACGGCGGCTTGCAGGCGTGGGAAGCGGCGGGCAACGCGCTCAGAAGGACACGCCGCCCAAGTCACCCGGCACGTTCAAGGCGCACAAGCCGTTGCAGGTCACCTCACCATTGATGCGCAGGCGATCGCTATCGCTGCGAGAACGAGACGCTCGACCCCGTCGGCAGCCACATTCCCGGCGCGCTGAATCACTTCTTCAAGAACAACCTGAGCGCGGAAGGCCGCTTCAAGACTGCGCACGAGTTGCGTGAGGCGTTCACGTCAATGATCGGCGCGATGCCCGCGGACCGCATCGTCCTGCAATGTGGCTCGGGCGTCACGGCCTGCCACAACGCGCTGGCGAGGAGATCGCGGGCCTGCACGGCACGGCGCTCTATCCTGGCTCATGGAGCGAGTGGAGCGCAGCCGCCTCATCGCGACCGGCGAAAAGCCTTGAAAGCGCGTTATTTGAGGCCGTGCTCGGGAACCACGCGAGCGTGCGCTTCCAGCCGTCTTCGGCATCGGCCTTGCGATAGCTCGGACGATAATCTGCGAGGAACGCATGCGGCGCGTCGTCGTATACGACAAACTGTGAGTTTTTCGCGGACGGCGGATCGTTGGCGAGCGCCTGTTTCATCTGCTCGATGGTGTCCTGCGGAATGCTCTGATCCTGCCGTCCGTACAGACCGAGCACCGGCACCTTCAACTGGCTGGCCAAGTCGATCGGATTTGTCGGTCTTGTTGCCGGTCAACCGCCCATACCACGCCACCGCGCCCTTCACGTTCGGGTCGCGTAGAGCCACGTGATGCGCCCGCCCATTTGACGGTCTGATCGATATCGGAAATCACCTGCAAATCCGGCACTTTCGACACGAGTTGCTCGTTGAGTTGCTGCATCGATTTGTACGCAGAAGCATCGCCCTGACGCGTGAACAGGTCCGGCGCGATGGCGAGATAGTCGAGCTTCGCAAGGCGCCGGCACACCATCGGCGATATGCTCGTGCATGCCTAATATCTCGTGAATGACGATGATAACGGGCAGATGTGTCTTGCCCTTCGGCTGCGCGCGATAGGCGGGCACCAGCACGCCATCTGCGCCGCGCACGCCGACGGCGCCGGTTTCGAGGCCATCGCTATCGATATGATGGTTTGCGCCGAGACCGGCAGCACGGCGGCAGCGAATCCCGTGCCAAAAGCCGCCTTGATGAAGTTGCGTCGATCGAAAGGAACGTGCGGAATGAGGCTGTCGACTTCTGGGGCTAGCATACGAAGCTCCCGTGAAGGCCGCCGCGAGAATCTGCGATGCGACGGCGTGGATCGTTGAAACCGCGTGGCGTGCGGCATGCATCAGGCGGCACACGGCGCGGCGCTGCACAACGATGAACGCGCCGCTCATTCTAAACAACTTTGAACGAACGGCACAGCGGATCTATTCCACCCGAGCCTTCGATGCGATCAATGCAGCTTCACGCGCGGCGCGGTAGAGCGGCGCAGCCAGTGCGCAACAGTATCGAGCACCATGCGCGCGTAGCCGTGCAGCGCAGCGATATGCAGCCGATACAGCGACATGTACATGAAGCGCGCGAACAGCCCTTCGATCAGCATGTTGCCGCCGATCAGCCCGCCCATCAGACTGCCGACCGCGCTGTAATGCCCGAGCGACACGAGTGAGCCGAAGTCGCGATAGGTGTAATCGGGCAGCGGCTTGCCTTCCAGAAGCCTTTGAAACGACTTGAACAGAAAGCTCGCCTGCTGATGCGCGGCCTGCGCGCGCGGCGGCACACCGCGTTCGTTGCCGGGCCACGGGCACGCAGCGCAATCGCCGAGCGCGAAGATGTTGTCGTCGGTTTCGGTCTGCAGCATGCGGCGCACGATCAATTGACCGAGACGATTGGTCGGCAGCCCGTCAAGCTTCGAGAGAATCGCCGGCGCCTTGATGCCCGCCGCCCACACCGTGAGATCGGCGCGAATGGTCTTGCCGCTCGCCGTGCGGATCGAATCGCGCGTGACCTGCGACACCGTCTCGCCCGTTAGGATTTTCACGCCAAGTTTGGTCAGCAGTTTGGCGGTCGCATTCGACACGCGCTCCTGCAACGCGGGCAGAATGCGCGGCCCGGCCTCGATCAGCACGATGCCGATATCGTGCTTCGGATTGAGCTTGTGCAAGCCGTATGCCGACAGCACCTGCGCAGTATTGCGCAATTCCGCCGACAGTTCGACGCCCGTCGCACCCGCGCCGACGATGGCCACCTGAATGCGCGGCACCGGATCGACGTTTTCGTTTTCGCCCTCGCCTTCTTCGTCGATGCCGGCCGCAACCAGTTCGGGCGCGTAATGCTCCGCGCCCATGCAGGCCGCAATCAGGCGTTTGCGGAACAGTTCGGCCTGACTCACCGTATCGAGCGCGATCGCATATTCCTGCGCGCCTTCCACGCCGAAGTAATGCGTCGTACTGCCGATGGCGATGACGAGCGTGTCGTATTCGAGTTCGCGTTCGGGCAGCACTTCGCCCGCTTCCTCGTCGCGCAATGCGCCGATTTTGATGCGCTTGTTCGCACGATCCAGCCCGATCAAATCGCCCTGCTGGAATTCGAAACCATGCCACAACGCCTGAGCGGCGTATTCGAGTTCCTGCGTGAACGGGTCCATGCTGCCGGCTGCGACTTCGTGCAGCAGCGGCTTCCAGATATGCGTGGGATAGCGGTCCACGAGCGTGACTTGCGCGCGCGGTGGCGTCTTGCTGTCCGTGCTGCCGAAGCGGTCGCCGAGCCTCGTTGCAAGTTCGAGACCGCCGGCCCCTCCGCCGACGATGATGAAGCGATGCATGATTCTCTCCCTGTGACTTTATGTTCGAGGACGTGGATCGTAGCTACATCGTCCTGTGTCTCTGCCTTCCTCGATGAACCATTGTGCGCGAGCGCCAGTGACAGTCACAGCGTGACGACCACATGTCGGGCATACGCGACACGCGTCGCGTATGCCTTGCGCAAAGAGTGTTTTAATGCGCCTCTTCCCAGTTGTTGCCCACGCCCACTTCGGCGACGAGCGGCACCTTCAGTGCGGCGACGCCGCACATCAGTTCCGGTAAGCGCTTCGTGACTTCGGGCAATTCGTTTTCGGGGACTTCGAGCACGAGTTCATCATGCACCTGCATGATCATCTTTGTCTTGATGCCCGATGTCTCAATCCAGTCCTGCACCGCGATCATCGACAGCTTGATGAGATCGGCGGCTGTGCCCTGCATCGGCGCGTTGATGGCCGCGCGCTCCGCCGCCTGACGACGCGGTCCGCTGCCGCCGTTGATCTCCGGCAGCCACAGGCGACGTCCGAACACGGTCTCGACGAAGCCATTGGCCTTTGCCGACAGACGCGTGTTCTCCATATATGCCGCGACGCCCGGATAGCGCACGAAATAGCGGTCGATATACAGCTTGGCCGCGTCGCGCGTGATGCCGAGATTCGACGCGAGCCCGAACGAGCTCATGCCGTAAATCAGGCCGAAGTTGATGACCTTTGCGATGCGCCGCTGATCGTTGTCGACTTCGATCGGCGTCACGCTGAACACTTCCGACGCCGTCGCGCGATGCACATCCTCGCCTTGCTGGAACGCACGCATCAGCGATTCATCGCCGGAGATATGCGCCATGATGCGTAGTTCGATCTGCGAGTAATCCGCCGACACGATCTTGCAGCCCGGCGACGCGATGAACGCCTCGCGAATGCGTCGGCCTTCGCCGGTACGCACGGGGATATTTTGCAGGTTCGGCTCGTTCGACGACAGGCGTCCCGTCACCGCGACGGCCTGCGCATAGTTCGTATGCACGCGTCTCGTCGATGCGTTCACCATGCGCGGCAGCTTGTCCGTATACGTCGACTTGAGCTTGGACAAGCCGCGATGTTCGAGCAGCACCTTCGGCAACGGATAGTCTTCCGCCAGCTTTTGCAGCACTTCTTCATCGGTCGACGGCTCGCCGCTCAGCGTCTTCTTCACGATCGGCAGCTTGAGATTTTCGAAGAAGATCTGGCCGATCTGCTTGGGCGAACCGAGATTGAACTCGCCGCCCGCGAGTTCATACGCCTGCGTCTGCAAATCGACGAGACGCTTGGCGATTTCGTTGCTCTGCGTATCGAGCTTCGCGCGATCGATCAGCACGCCGTTGCGTTCCATCGTGCACAGCACGCGCGCGATCGGCATTTCGATGTCGCGATAGACGCGCAGCAGGCCGTCTTCCTGCGCGACTTGCGGATAGAGCGCCTGATGCAAACGCAGGGTGATATCCGCATCTTCGGCGGCATAGGCCGATGCCTTGTCGAGCGCGACTTCATCGAAGCCGATCTGCGATGCGCCCTTGCCCGCGACGTCTTCGTACTTGATCGTCTTCACGCCGAGATGGCGCAACGCGAGGTTGTCCATGTCGTGCGGACGATGCGACTCGAGCACGTACGACTGCAACAGCGTGTCGTGCTCGACGCCGCGCATCTCGATGCCGTAGTTGGCAAGCACCTGTTCGTCGTACTTCAGATGCTGACCGACCTTTTTCTTCGATGCATCTTCGAGCCACGGCTTGAGCTTTGCGAGCACTTCGTCGCGCGGCAACTGCTCGGGCGCATCCGGCCCGCGATGCGCGAGCGGAATGTACCCGGCATGCCCCGGTTCCACCGACACCGACACGCCGACGATCTGCGCAGTCATCGGATCGAGCGAAGTGGTCTCGCTGTCGAACGACGTGATCTCCACTGCGTCGATGCGCTTCATCCACGCATCGAACTGCTCCCACGTCTGCACGGTTTCGTAGTGGTGCTCGATCTCCGTCACTTCGGCGGGCGACGTGTCGCTCGGACCTTCGACGGCATCGGCGATTTCGACTTCGCGCAGCCAGGTCTTGAAGCCGTGACGCATGAACACATCGCGTAGTTCATCGCGCGATTCGGGACGTGTTTCGAGCGTCGCGTCGATCGACTCGATCTGCGAAGTAAGGTCGCATTCCGTGTGTACGGTAACGAGCTTTTTCGCCATCGGCAGGAAGTCGAGAGCATTGCGCAGATTTTCTCCTACCGCACCTTTGATCTCGTTCGCATGTTCTACGATGCCGTCAAGAGTGTCGAATTGGGTAAGCCACTTGAGCGCCGTCTTCGGACCGCACTTCTCGACGCCCGGCACGTTATCAACCGTATCGCCGATCAGCGACAGATAATCGATGATGCGTTCCGGCGGCACGCCGAACTTGGCAAGCACGCCTGCGCGGTCGAGCGTTTCGTTGGTCATCGTATTGATGAGGGTGACATTATCCGTCACGAGCTGAGCCAGATCCTTGTCGCCCGTCGACACGATCACCTTCATGCCGCGTTTTTCGGCGTCGACGGCGAGCGTGCCGATGACATCGTCGGCCTCGACGCCTTCGATCATGACGAACGGCCAGCCGAGCGCACGCACCGCGACGTGAATGGGTTTGATCTGCTTGGAGAGGTACTCGGGCATCGACGGACGATTGGCCTTGTACTCCGCGTACCAGTCGTCGCGAAAGGTCTTGCCCTGGGCATCGAACACGCACGCGCTATACTCAGCATTGATTTCGCGCCGCAAGCGCCGCAGCATGTTGACCATTCCATACAGCGCGCCAGTGGGGCCGCCGTCGGGGCCGCGCAGGTCCGGCATCGCATGGTAAGCCCGGTACAAATAACTAG
>JAQFVJ010000096.1 GCA_029439525.1 Caballeronia sp. BR6202001591004 | reverse complement strand
GGGATTGGCCCCGCTGAAAATCTGCAATGGCACGACAATGGGGACGTGTAATTCAAAGATATCTACACTACATCGACAACTTCCATGACTATCAATACTGAAGATGCCGCTATGGGCAGCGATGCCCCATTGGCCTACGCCAGTTTCACAATCTCCGGTGACGCTGTTGACCCGGCGTTCTGGACTCAATACTTTGGCATCGAGCCGCAGATTGACGTCAAAAAGGGAGGTCCGATTCGCGGACCGGGCGGCACGGGAACAGCGCAGAGGCGCACCGGCGTCTCTGGGGCGTGCGCAGCAAGGCACTCGTCCATAGCGATTCACTTGCGCCACATCTCCGCTTTCTTGTTGCGCAGCTTGGACTTCCTCGCGCGGATCTGCGCGCGCAACTCGAGAGGCAGGGCGCAGGCGTTCGATTTTTCTGCTATTGGGATAACGAGACCGGCGACCGCGTACCGGACGTTCCGGGCGATATTCGCTCGATGATGGAGGCAATCGGGGGAACGGTCGAGATTGACGAATACCGATAGCCAATCGAATGCGTGACGCGGAGGATGTGTTGTCGGAACGGACTTGCTTACAGGAAATCGACTGCATCGATCCGAGCTTGGTATAAATGGTGTTTAGACGTTTCGAGTACTACGATGAATTGAAACCGTGAGGGACGACGTTTCAGGCGTAAAGCCTCACCGAACGGAAGTTTCAGGGATCGATTCAGATACAACCAGACTGTCATACAACCAGACTGTCGAGAACAGGCGGGGTGGCGGAGGCGGTGAGATTCGAACTCACGGAAGAATCACTCCTTCGCCGGTTTTCAAGACCGGTGCCTTAAACCGCTCGGCCACACCTCCAGCAAGGTGCGTATTGTAGCGCAAGTCATCGTCCGCGGGAGCACGTCAGCCTTCGAGCGATTTCGTCGCCCTGAGCGCGGGAAAAAGCCGCACCACAGCAACGCGACGACGATCGTCCCCAGCCCGCCGATCAAGCACCGCCGGCACCGTGCCGAACAAACCCGCCGTCATGCCGGACTCGAATTCGCCGAGCTGGTTCGATGTCCCGATGAACAGCGAATTGATCGCGCCGACGCGTCCGCGCATTTCGTCGGGCGTCTGCAATTGCACGAGCGATGTGCGCACGACCACGCTGATCACATCCGATGCACCGAGCGCCACTAGCGCGATCAGCGATACCACGACGATATTGCGCGAGATGCCGAACACGATCGTCGCAATGCCGAACGCGATCACGCCGCCGAACAGTGCCGTGCCCGCGCGCTTGCGCAGCGGAAAGTGCGGCAGCACTATCGAGCCGGTCAATCCGCCCACGGCAAGCGCCGCGCGCAACACGCCGAGTCCCCACGGCCCCGTGTGCAAAATGTCGCGCGCATAAACCGGCAACAGCGCCGTCGCGCCGCCGAGCAGCACCGCGAACAGATCGAACGACAACGCTCCCAGAATCACCAGCTTGCTCTTGATGAACGCGATGCCCGAAAACAGCGCCTCGAACGACAGGGGCGCGCGCATTCGCACCGCCTCGTCGATGTTGATCGCGGCGACCGCGAACGCCGCGGCCAGAAACGCGAGCGTCACCGCGCCGTACACACCGTGAGCGCGCCGAATCCGTAGAGCAGGCCGCCCATCGCGGGGCCCAGGATCATCGCGGTCTGATTCGCAGAAGTGGACCACGCCGTCGCCTGCTGCAACTGCGAGCGCGGGACGAGATTGGACAGCAACGCCGCCATCGACGGCGACTCGAACGCACGCGCGGCGCGATCGCGGCAATCGCGTAGATCGGCATGGCGTCGGTCCAGCCGTGCCACGCGCCGAGGCACAGGCACAACGCGCCCACACCTTCGATCGCCTGGCAGATGTAGGCGATCGCGCGCCGGTCATAACGATCCGCGACGTGACCGACGACGAGCGTCAGCAGGAACATCGGCAGGAACTGCGCGAGTCCGACGAAGCCGAGCGCATACGCGCTGTGCGTGATCGAATAGACTTGCCATCCGATTGCCACCGACATCATCTGAAACGCGACTGACGACATCACCTGCGCGCTCCAGCACAGCGCGAACGGGCGATGCCGCATCACCGAGGACGCCACGGAGGGCGCGCTCACTGCGCGGCATCCTTCAAGAACAACTCCTGCAAGTCGTTGAGAAAGCGCTGACCGAGTTCGGTCGGCGCGATGCGCTCGTAATCGCGCGTGATGAGGCCGCGCTTTTCTGCTTCGACGAGAGCCGGTTCGATGGCCGACAGCGACAGCCCCGTGCGCTCGACGAACGCATGCACCGGAAAGCCTTCGACGAGACGCAGCGTATTCAGCATGAACTCGAACGGCAGATCGTTCGGACCGACTTCGTACTCTTCCTGAATCGCGGATTCGGTCGGCGAAAGCGCGTGATCCATATACGTCGCCGGATGCTTGTAGCGCGCCTGCCGCAAAATCTTATTAGGAAACGACAGCTTCGTATGCGCGCCCGCGCCGATGCCGAGGTAATCGCCGAAGCGCCAGTAGTTCAGATTGTGCTTGCTCTGCCGATGCGGCTTCGCATACGCCGACACTTCATAACGCTCGTAACCGGCGTCGCGCGTGCGTTCGTGAATCCAGTCCTGCATGTCGGCGGATGCGTCGTCGTCGAGCAGGGCGGGCGGATACTTCGCGAACAGCGTGTTCGGCTCCATCGTCAGGTGATAGAGCGATAGATGCGGCGGCGCGAACGCAATCGCGGTGTCGATGTCGTATCTGCACTCGTCGAGCGATTGCTGCGGCAGCGCGAACATCAGATCGAGATTGAAGTTGTCGAAGTACTTCGCCGCGATTTCGACGGCACGGCACGCCTGCGTCGCATCGTGAATGCGGCCGGGCGCCTTCAGATGCGCTTCGTTGAAACTCTGGATGCCGATCGACAGACGGTTCACGCCGCTCGCGCGAAACGACGCGAACTTCGCCGCTTCGAAGGTGCCCGGATTGGCTTCGAGCGTGATTTCTACATCGGCGTCGATGAGCAGCAGCGCGCGCGCATCCGACAACAAACGGTCGAGCCCCTTCGCCGACAGCAAAGAAGGCGTACCGCCGCCGATGAAGATCGTATGCACCTGCCGTCCCCACACCAGCGGCAACGCGCTTTCCAGATCGGCGCGCAAGGCGTCGAGATAGCGATCCTCGGGGAAGACGTCGTCCTTCGCTTCGTGCGAATTGAAGTCGCAGTATGGGCACTTGCGCACGCACCACGGAAAATGCACGTACAGCGAGAGCGGCGACAGCGACGTCAGCCGGATGTTGCCCGGCGACGTGAACGCCTGCACGACATTAATGCTGTTGGGTCCCGCGCTCACGCCAGTTCTTTCAGTTGTTGCAACAGCTCGCGCAACGCAAGCGCGCGATGGCTCAGCGCGTTCTTGCGCGCGGGATCGAGTTCGGCGGCGCTCGCGTTGAGCGTCGGCAGGAAAAAGTACGGGTCGTAGCCGAAGCCATTCGCGCCGCGCGGTGCATCGAGCACTTCACCGTGCCAGCGTCCTTCGGCGATCAGCGGTTCGGGATCGTCCGCGTGACGCACGAGCACCAGCACGCAGACGTAATACGCGCGGCGATGATCGGTTGCGTCCTTCAGATCCGCGACGAGTCGCGCATTGTTTGCCGCATCGCTCTTTTCATCGCCATTCACATTCAGCGACGCATAACGCGCCGAATACACGCCCGGCGCGCCGTTCAGTGCGCGCACGCAAAGACCGGAATCGTCGGCGAGCGCGGGCAGTTCGGTCAGCGACGACGCATGCCGCGCCTTCGCCAGTGCATTCTCGACAAAGGTCGGATGCGGCTCCTGCGCCTCGGGCACGCCGAGTTCGCCCTGCGCGATCAGTTCGATGCCCGCCGCATCCAGCAGCGACGCGAATTCGCGCAGCTTGCCCGCATTGTTCGATGCGAGCACCACGCGCCCCAAACCCGGCAAATCAGACACTTTGGATTCTCAGCGCTTCCTTCTGCTTCAGGATCAGCGCCTTGATGCTGCTGTCCGCGAGCGCGATCAGTTCGTTCATTTCATCGCGCGAAAATGGTGCGCCTTCCGCCGTGCACTGTACTTCGACGAAACCGCCCGCGCCGGTCATCACGACGTTCATGTCGGTGTCGCATTGCGAGTCTTCGTCGTAGTCGAGATCGAGCACGGGCGAGCCCTCGAAAATGCCGACCGAAGTCGCCGCGACGAAGTCCTCCACCGGCGACTTCGCGAGCGTGCCCGCCGCGAGCAGCTTGCCCACGGCGTCGTGCGCGGCGACGAAAGCGCCGGTGATGCTCGCGGTGCGCGTGCCGCCGTCGGCCTGGATCACGTCGCAATCGATATGCAGCGTGCGCGCGCCGAGCGCGTTCAGATCGAACACCGAGCGCAGCGCGCGGCCGATCAGGCGCTGGATTTCCTGCGTGCGTCCGGTCTGTTTGCCGCGTGCGGCTTCGCGGTCGCTGCGCGTGTGCGTGGCGCGCGGCAGCATGCCGTATTCCGCGGTGAGCCAGCCTTGCTCGCGGCCGCGCAGAAACTCCGGCACGCGCTCGGCGATGCTCGCTGTGCAGATCACCTTCGTATCGCCGAATTCGACGAGCACCGAGCCTTCGGCGTGCTTCGTGTAGTTGCGCGTGATGCGCACGTCGCGCAACTGATTCGCGCGACGGCCGCTCGGACGCGGAGGAGAAGGCTTGAGCAGGGAAGAGTCGGTCATGGGAATGGAAATTGAAGACGCGCGAACATGCGCCGAATGCCGGATTTTATCGTCAAACACCCGCCGGCGTTGCGTGCGCGTCACGCCTGCGCACGGGCGATCCGGGCGTATCCATCGGCAAAAAATGGGATAATGCGGATTCCTCGCCCGGCGGCCCCACGCGTGCCGATCCCAGCGCACTCAATCGCGCCGGGCGTTCATTGAACCGGCCTTCGCAACGAAGGTGCATATCGCAAGATGTACCATGATCTATAGCATGACAGGCTATGCCAACGCGACACGCGAAGTCGTCGCGGATGGCGCTGGACACAATGGCGCGGGCGTCGGTGTATCGGTGGAATTGCGCACGGTGAATTCGCGCTTTCTCGACCTGAATTTCCGCATGCTCGAAGACGTGCGTGCCACCGAGCCGCAATTGCGTGAAATGCTGATGACCAAGCTGTCGCGCGGCAAGGTCGATATCCGCATCAATCTGAATCGCGTCGAGCAAACCGCGAACGCGGGCGCATTGAATCGCGACGCGCTCACGCAACTGGCCGCGCTCGAGCGCTCCGTGCTCGATATCTTCCCCGACGCTGAACGCATGCGCACCGGCGAAATCCTGCGCTGGCCCGGCGTGCTGGCGGAAAGCTCGGTGTCCGCGGAGACGCGGCGCGAAGCCGTGCTCGCGTGCGGTAAGCAGGCGATTGCAGATCTCATCGACGTGCGTGCGCGCGAAGGCGCGGCGCTGGGCAAGGTTCTGATCGACAACGTGACGGAAATGGAAGCGATCGTCGCGCGCATCACACCGCTGGTGCCGGAACTGATTGCCAAGCATCAGCAGAAGATCGTCGAGCGCTTGCAGGACGCGCTGGGCATCGCGACGACGGACGGCGCCAACGGCACGATCGCGACGAGCGTGCCGCGCGAGGAAATCGCTGAGCGCATCCGTCAGGAAGTGACGATGTACGGCATTCGTATCGATATCGCGGAAGAGTTGCAGCGCTTGACCGCGCATCTGAACGAAACGCGCCATGTGCTGCAAAAGGGCGGCAAGGTCGGCAAGCGGCTCGACTTCATGATGCAGGAGCTGAACCGCGAAGCGAACACGCTGGGATCCAAGGCCGCGGTGAAAGAACTCGCCGATGCCTCGATGACGCTCAAGCTGCTCATCGAGCAGATGCGCGAACAAGTACAGAATCTGGAGTAACACAACATCATGCCTCATTCACATAGCTCGCACAGCCACTACACGGGCATTTATCCGGGCAACCTGTTCATGGTGGTCGCGCCGTCGGGCGCGGGCAAATCCACGCTCGTGAACGCGCTGCTGGCCGAAGACCCGGCCATCCGCCTGTCCGTGTCGTACACGACGCGCGATCCGCGTCCGAGCGAATCGAACGGCGTGCAGTATCACTTCGTGTCAGTCGAAGAGTTCATGGAGCGCCACAAGCAGGGCGAGTTTCTCGAAAGCGCGGAAGTGCACGGCAACTACTACGCGACGTCGGAACTGTGGATCCAGGACCAGATGAAAATGGGCCACGACGTGCTGCTCGAAATCGACTGGCAGGGCGCGCAGCAGGTGAAAAAGCAGTTCCGCAATGCGGTGGAGATTTTCATTCTGCCGCCGTCGCTGGATGCGCTCGAAGATCGCCTCAAGAAACGCGGCCAGGATTCCGAAAAAGTGATCGTGCGCCGGCTGCTCGCGGCGGGCAACGAAATGGCGCATGCGTCGGAAGCAGAGTATGTCGTCATCAACGAGAATTTCGATCGCGCGCTCACCGAACTGCGCTGTCTCGTGACCGCGACGCGGCTGTGCTTTACCTCGCAATACGCGCGCAAGACACAGCTTTTTGTCGACCTCGGCATCCACTCGACGCCGCAGCAATGACGCAATGCAGTGGCCGGGCATATTGGTCACATAAGGTAGAATAAAACCCACCTTGAGAAGGAAACCAACATGGCCCGAATCACCGTCGAAGACTGCCTGAAACAAATCCCGAATCGCTTCGAGCTCGCGCTCGCGGCAACGTATCGCGCGCGTCAGCTCGCACAAGGCCATACGCCGAAGATCGAAAGCCGCGACAAGCCGACGGTCGTCGCGCTGCGCGAAATCGCTGCAGGCCAGGTCGGCATCGAAATGTTGAAGAAGGTGCCCGTTTAAGGTCGCTTCAGTCCGTTTCAGCGGACATCCGGTTGTCGTAGTCCGTTTTGTTTTCAACCGACGACTAACTAGCGCGTCCCACGATTAGGGAGGCGAACATGAATCCTACACCGTTGCCCGTCTCCATGAACGTGGACCCCGATATCGAGCAGGATCAGGATCCGCTGCTCAATGCAGACAAGCCGCACGCGGCGCGCAAGTACATCGACGCGGTCCTCGAACAGTCCTTCCGCCATCTGTTCGGGCCGACCGCGACCCCGGAGCAGCCGCGCAAGCACGATATCGTTTCCATCGCGAGACTGACCAACGCGCTGTCGAGCCACATCTCTGCCGACGAAATCAAGGAAGTCAAGGCGGGTTTCCATTTCAGCGACGAAGCGCATCTCGGGCAATATCGCCAGAGCGGCGAGCCGTACATCACGCATCCGGTCGCGGTTGCGGAAATCTGCGCGGGCTGGAAGCTGGATGCGCAATCGATCATGGCGGCGCTGCTGCACGACGTGATCGAGGATCAGGGTGTCACCAAGACGGAGGTCGCGGAGTGCTTCGGCGCCAAGGTCGCGGAACTGGTCGACGGCCTGTCCAAGCTGGACAAGATGGAATTCCGCAATCGCGAGGAAGCGCAGGCGGAAAACTTCCGCAAGATGCTGCTCGCCATGGCGCGCGACGTGCGCGTCATCCTCGTCAAGCTCGCGGACCGTCTGCACAACATGCGCACGCTGGGCGCGGTGCCGCCGGAAAAGCGTCGGCGCGTCGCACGCGAGACACTCGATATCTACGCGCCGATCGCGCATCGGCTCGGTCTGAACAATACTTATCGCGAGCTGCAGGACCTGAACTTCGCGAATTTCAATCCGACGCGCTACGCCACGCTCGAAAAAGCGGTGAAGGCGGCGCGCGGCAATCGGCGCGAAGTGGTCGGCAAGATTCTCGAAGCGGTGCAGCGCACCATCGCGGATGCGAAGATCAACGCGGAAATCACCGGCCGCGAAAAGACGATCTACAGCATCTACAAAAAGATGCGCGACAAGCAGTTGTCGTTCTCGCAGGTGCTCGATGTCTACGGCTTTCGCGTAGTCGTCGAAAATGCGCTCGAATGCTATACGTGCGTCGGCGCGCTGCATGCGCTCTATAAACCCGTGCCGGGCAAGTTCAAGGACTACATCGCCATTCCGAAGGTGAACGGCTATCAGTCCCTGCATACGACTTTGGTCGGCCCGTTCGGCGCGCCCATCGAGTTCCAGATCCGCACACGCAAGATGCACGAGATCGCGGAAGCGGGCGTCGCCGCGCACTGGCTCTACAAGAACGGCGGCGCGGATCTCAACGATGTGCAGAAGCGCGCGCATCAATGGCTCAAGTCGCTGCTCGACATTCAGAGTGAAGCGGGGGACTCGAGCGAATTTCTCGAACACGTCAAGATCGACCTGTTCCCGGACGCCGTCTACGTCTTTACACCGAAGTCGAGAATCATGCCGCTGCCGCGCGGCGCGACGGCCTTGGACTTCGCATATTCGATCCACAGCGACCTCGGTAATCAGTGTGTCGCAGTGAAGATCAACAATGAGCTCCTACCGCTGCGCACGGAATTGAAGAGCGGCGATATCGTCGAAGTGATCACCGCGCCGTATTCGAAGCCGAATCCCGCGTGGCTCGGTTTCGTGCGCACTGGCAAGGCGCGCTCGGCCATCCGTCACTATCTGAAGACGATGCGCCTGAACGAGTCCGTGCAGCTCGGCGAGCGGCTCGTCGATCAGAACCTGAAGGGCTACGGCCTCGCGCTGTCCGACGTCACGCCAGAAGTGTGGGAAAGGCTCGTGCAGTGGACCGGCAACAAGACGCGTCAGGAAATTTTCGCGGACATCGGTCTCGGCCGGCGCGTGGCGGCCGTGATGGCCAAGCGCATCGAAGTGTTGATGAACGGCCTCGACGATGACGAACATCAGCATCGCGACCACACCAACACGAATACCGCGCCGCCGGTGGTCATCACGGGTACGGAAGGCATGTCGGTGCAGTTGTCGCCGTGCTGCCGCGCGATTCCCGGCGACGACATCATGGGCTACATCGGCATCGGTCTGGGCATGGCGATTCACACCACCGACTGCCGCGTGGCGCAGCGTATTCACCGGCGCGACCCGGGCCGCTGGATCGACGTGGCGTGGGCGCCGCAGCCCGGCTGCCTGTTCGATGTCGCCGTCAAGGTGCTGGTGAAGAACACCAAGGGCGTGTTCGCGCGCGTCTCGGCGGACATCACCTCGGCGGATGCCAATATCGTCCACATCGCCATGGACGAGGACGTGTCGCAGGAAGCCAAGCTGCTGCGCTTCGTGATTCAGGTCAGCGACCGTGTGCATCTGGCGAATGTCATGCGCCGCGTGCGCACCAATCCGGACGTGATGTGCATCGCGCGCGAGCGTCCGAGCGACGAACCGCATCATCGCAATCAGGATGGCGGCATGCGCATCGACCAGGAACGCGCCGACGACTGATCCGGCGGCACGGGAACGCGGCGTGCATGGCTTACGCCAGCCTATCACCATCAAATAGGAGGAACGTCGCAAATGAACACTTCCGAACTCGACGGCGCTGCGCTCGATTACTGGGTGACGCGCGCTCTGCACGAATTCGTTCGAGAAATCCACTTTACCGATAGCGGCGAGACTCTCGCCATTCGCGGCAACGACCGTGGCCGACCGTGGGACGGGCGCTTCATGCCGTCGTCGTCGTGGGAGGCGGCGTCGGTCGTGCTGGAGCGCGCCAGAACGCTCGATACACGCGATGAAGGGCGCGGCGAGGTCGTTTGCACCGTTAGCTTCGGGCGGGAGGGCAAGATGGTGAAAGGGCTGGGGCCGTCGCTGCGGCTCGCGCTGCTGCGCGCATTTGTGCGTCAGGCGTTCGGCAACACGGTGGAGGACGAGATCATGCGCCGTCCGCACGCGCTGGTGGGCTTGCGCGCGGATCCGATCGAGGAATCGAGCGCGGTGACGTCGATGGAGGACATGCCGTCGCCGACCATGCATATCGGCGATATTGGCTCGACGCCGCGCGCGTGAGCGTGCCAACACGATTCGCATGACGCGCCGAAAACAAAAAGGGCCTTCCGAATGTAAGGCCCTTCAAAAGATGGCGCGGCTGGCAGGATTCGAACCCACGACCCCTTGGTTCGTAGCCAAGTACTCTATCCAACTGAGCTACAGCCGCACGCAAAACGGTACTGCTTCATGTTACTGCAATGCGCTTCGCTTAGCGCTCGATGTCTTCCCGGAGGAAAACATCAGAGGATAAGTTGCGCGGCTGGGAGGACTCGAACCCACGACCCCTTGGTTCGTAGCCAAGTACTCTATCCAACTGAGCTAAAGCCGAATGTAGAGATGAAAGTATAAACAGGCCTGACGGAAAAGGGAAGGGGCTATTACCCGATTTATCGTATCCGCCTCCGGCGCGACCCGCCTTCATCGTGGTAAGTTGGGATTTCGAAGAACATGTTTGAAGGCAGAACATTCCATCAAATATCGCACGAGCGATCGATTGCATCACGAGTTTGCATCATGAACAAGGCATTTGTCAAAGAGTCAGACGAGAGCGACGACGATCTCGAACTGGGCCAGCCGCCGAACGTGCCGGCGGGCACGAAGAATTACATCACACCGGCAGGCCATCAGCGGTTGCGCGACGAGTTGTTGCAACTGCTCGACAACGAGCGTCCCGAAGTGGTCAAGCTCGTCTCCTGGGCGGCGTCTAACGGCGATCGGTCCGAGAACGGCGACTACATTTACGGCAAGCGGCGGCTGCGGGAAATCGACCGGCGTATCCGCTTTCTCACCAAACGGCTCGGTCTGGCGGAAGTGGTGGACAGCAGCAAGCAGGAGAACATCGATCAGGTGTTCTTCGGCGCGACCATCGACTATGCGGGCGATGACGGCGACGTGAAGACGGTGACGATCGTCGGCGTGGACGAGGTGGATCTGGAGCGCGGCTACGTCAGTTGGATTTCGCCGGTGGCGCGCGCGCTGCTGAAGTCGAAAATCGGTGACACCGTGCCGCTGCACACGCCCGCGGGCATCCAACAGATCGACATTCTCGACGTGCGTTATCCGCGCTGAGCTTCCTTCTTTCGCATAAAGCAAGGACGAAAAAAAGCCGTTCCGGGGAGCGGTTTTTTCGACTGCGGTGCTAAAGGAGTACCGCGCGATGCAGCTTAGAAGCGGTGACGCATGCCGACCGTTACCCACACCTGGTTCGGCGTCGACGACACGCCAACACCGTTGGTCGTCGCGCCCAGACCCGAGCCGTCGAGACCCGACGAGACGTGCTGGTATTCGCCTTGCAGGTACACGTCCGTGCGCTTCTAGAGCGCGTAGGCTTTGCAGGTCGACCTGGTGCCACTTCGGCGCCACGCCATCGATACGGCTGTTCGTGTACGTGTAGTTCGCGGCGAGCGACAGAGCCGGCGTCAGGTTGTAACGGCCGTTGACTTCGTAGTTCGTGAAGCGAACGTGGCCGTTCGACAACGGATCCGAGACGCCCGATTGTTGCGTGCCGACCGGCGTGATGAACGTTGTGTCGTCCAACATCGTCTGCGTGAACACGAAGCCGACCGTCGCCGGGCCGAACGCGTAGCTGACGCCACCGCCGAAGATGCGCTGACGACCTGCCGCGAACGGTGTGTCGCCGGCGACTGCGCCGTTGGTGTTCAGCGCCACGCCTGCTACGCTAGGTTGCGTGTTGTTCAGTTGCAGGTAAGCTGCCGCAACGTTCAACGGACCGTAGTTGTACGATGCGCCGACGCTGTATTCGCAGTTGTTGCTGAAGCTGCCTGCCGCGTTCGAGAAGCCGTACTGCGCGCCCAGCTTGAAGCAGGCGTAGTTCGCGCTTGTGTACTTCACCGAGTTGTTGATGCGGAAGGTGTTGTCGAGGTTGTCGTTATCGAACGGGTGTGCGAACTACATACCGCCGTATTACGTGCCCGTCAGAGCCAGCGGCGCGCGGAAGTCGATCACCGAGTCATATTGACGACCGAGGGTCACGGAACCTAACTGATTGCTCGACAGACCGACGAAAGCCTGGCGACCGAACTCACGACTACCCTGACCCAGCTTGCCGTTGGCGATGTTGAAGCCGTTCTCCAACGTGAAGATCGCCTTCAGGCCGCCACCGAGGTCTTCAGCACCGCGCAGCCCCCAACGGCTGCCGTTCACCAAGCCGCTCGTTTCCTTCCAGTTGCTGTGACCGTTCTGGTTGTTCGTGTAGGTGATGCCGGCGTCGATCAGGCCGTACAGCGTGACGCTGCTTTGTGCGTGGGCTGCGGTTGCGAAAACGCCCATCAGGGCTGCGACCATGAGAGTCTTTTTCATCTTTGTAACTCTGAGAGCAGAGTGAACCGTAGACTCAGGCAACCGTAGACCCAGGCTTTTGGAAACCTCGTCGCGGCACGCTGCGAGAGGCGCAGCCGAGGGAGCGACGTGTCACAAGATGCGACACATTTGTTTCCGGACCAGACGAAGTTTAAAGACGGCCTTACAGACGGGACGTTCCGATTTCCGCCGCAATAAATCATTCTTCAATCAGCAATGGATCCGGGAAGCCCTTATTTTAAAGAATGACGTTGCTCTCGCGCGACATGAAACGTTACGTAAAAGCAACGGGAAAACTCTGAACTCTGAATATGGATTGTTGAGAAATCAGAAAGAAACGATTGCTTTTTTTATTATTTTTTATTTATTATAAGGATAATTCTTCCACAATTGATCATTATACTTCAACTCTGCTTTCCGAAGCAGACTTTTTCGTTGACGGAAAAGATCTCCAAACTTTGTCAGCGCAACTTCCCGGTCGCGCTTTTTTTGTGCGCCCAGCATGGACGCAATCTTG
>JAQFVJ010000095.1 GCA_029439525.1 Caballeronia sp. BR6202001591004 | reverse complement strand
TGCACGACATCCGCGAGCACAACAAAAATCCGAAGCCGATCAAGTGGAAGTATGACGATCCTTCGCCTCGGATCCACCCGGTGCCAAATCAATCACGTAGTCGACTAGACGTATCGTAATTAGGCGTCTTGCCACCACGTAAAATAATATGGCAATCCTCATTATCTGCTGTGGATACGATCGCCGAATGCCCGCCCTTCGTCACCGACAAAAAATGGTGCGGCTGCGATGCCGACTTGATCGCATCCACAGCGATCTTCACATTCCCATCCTTGCCGTTTTTGAAGCCAACAGGGCAAGACAAACCGGAGGCCAGTTCGCGATGCACCTGCGACTCGGTAGTTCTAGCCCAATCGCCCCCCAAGAAATCAAATCCGCAATGTACTGCAGACTATTTATATGTCCAGATACTCGGTCCCCGCCGGCAGGCCCATCTCATTGATATGCATCAGCAGCTCACGCGCCGCGCGCAGACCATCATTGATCTTGAAGCTGTTATCCATATACGGATCGTTGATCAGCCCCTTCCACCCCATGGTGGTACGCGGCTTTTCGAAGTACACCCGCATCACGATCTCCAACTCGCCAGCAAAGCGCTTACGCTGCTCGATCAACCGCCCCGCGTACTCCAGCGCCGCCTTCGGATCATGAATCGAGCAAGGTCCGATGATGACGATCAGCCGATCATCCATCCCGTGCAGAATGTGATGCATCGCCTGCCGTGCGTTGTAGATGAGTTCCGACACCGGCTCGGCACAAGGAAACTCGCGGATCAGATGCGCCGGCGGTGTCAGCTCTTTCAACTCACGGATACGGACATCATCGGTATTGTGCGGGGGCATTTCTTTTCTCCAACGGGACAAATCCAGCGAAACACGAAGGCGGTAGGGCGAAAAAAAACCGCCAGACTCGCTGGCGGTTTTTTGGGGAATTTGGTCTGCGTACAGCTCACCCCTCTCCATCCGCCTGCGGCTTGAGATGATGCCAAAGAAGTAAAAATAAAACTTGGCGGACATGGCGGTTCGAAGGTGCATCGCAAAAAAGTTGACTGCCTTTATAACCTCAAACGCGCGACGCTAACAAGCCGTCGCAGGCAAAAACGCGGTAAATCCGCATCGCGTCGGGCTGGCCATCCATCAAACCGCCCGAGCCACGCGGAAAACCCGCACGCGCAAGCAGGATCAGGCCGTACCGCCCACCGTCATCTTCTCGATGCGCAACGTCGGCTGGCCGACGCCCACCGGCACGCTCTGACCTTCCTTGCCGCACACGCCGACGCCGCTATCCAGACGCATGTCGTTGCCGATCATCGTCACGTACTTGAGCGATTCCGGGCCGCTGCCGATCAAGGTCGCGCCCTTCACCGGATACGTAATCTTGCCGTTTTCAATCATATACGCCTCGGACGCCGAGAACACGAACTTGCCGTTGGTGATATCCACCTGACCGCCGCCGAAATTCACCGCGTACAAGCCGTTCTTCACGGAAGCGAGGATTTCCTGTGGGTCCTTGTCGCCGTTGAACATGTACGTGTTGGTCATGCGCGGCATCGGCAGCGCGGCGTACGATTCGCGGCGCGCGTTGCCCGTCACCGGCATCTTCATCAGGCGCGCATTCAGCGAATCCTGGATGTAGCCCTTCAGAATGCCGTCCTCGATCAGCGTCGTGCACTGCGTCGGATTGCCTTCATCGTCGATATTGAGCGAGCCGCGCCGATTCGGCAGCGTGCCGTCATCGACCACAGTGACGCCCTTCGCCGCCACCTGCTCGCCGATGCGTCCCGCGAACGCCGACGATCCCTTGCGGTTGAAATCGCCTTCCAGTCCGTGTCCGACCGCCTCGTGCAACAGCACGCCCGGCCAGCCCGGCCCGAGCACGACGGTCATCGCGCCAGCCGGAGCCGGACGCGCTTCGAGATTCACCAGCGCGGCGTGCACGGCGTCGTCGACGTACTTCATCAACACGTCGTCAGTGAAATAGCCGTAGTCGAAGCGCCCGCCGCCGCCGCCCGTGCCGATTTCGCGCCGGCCGTTCTGCTCGGCGATCACCGTTACCGACACGTGCACCAGCGGCCGCACGTCCGCCGCCAGCGCGCCGTCGCTGCGCGCGACCAGCACGACATTGAATTCGGCGGCCATGCCGGCCATGACCTGCGTGATGCGCGGATTCTTGCCGCGCGCCATCTGCTCGACGCGTTCGAGCAGCTTGACCTTGGCGTTGGCATCGAGCGAATGCAACGGATCAGCGGGCAGATACAGATCGCGGCCCGACACGCCCGTCAGTGTGCTCGCCGGTTTGATCTTGTGCTTGCCGCCCCCGGCTTTGGCGATCGCGCGCGTGGCGATTGCGGCCTGACGGATAGACTCGGGCGACAGATCGTCGGAATAGGCGAACGCGGTGCGCTCGCCCGACACGGCGCGCACACCCACGCCCTGATCGATGCTGAAGCTGCCCGATTTGACGATGCCTTCCTCGAGACTCCACGCTTCGCTGCGCGTGGGCTGAAAGTACAGGTCGGCGTAATCGACGCGATGCTCGAAGATTTCCGCGAACGTCCGCGTGATGAGCCCTTCGTCGAGGCCGTAAGGCGTGAGCAACATGTCCTTTGCGGTGACCAGATTGAGATTGCGAATGCCGGGTTCGATGATGTTCATGCGGTGCCTGTTGCAAAGTTCGGTGTTAGTTCAGACTATTCTAATGTCTGAATCGGTCAATTCGTGTCAGCTCATGTGCGGAGAAACACCCGCATCTTCAAGGTGCGAAGCCGCGGCTTCAGCCGATGACGCGATGCCGGTACGCCGGCAAGCTCGCCTGCACCGCCGCGATGCGTTGCAGGTCGATGCCGCCCATCACGACGCCCGCGCCTTCGTCCTTCACATCGACGATTTCGCCCCACGGATCGATCAGCATGCTGTGGCCCCATGTCCTGCGGCCGTTTTTATGCGTGCCGCTTTGCGCCGCCGCCAGCACATAGCACTGGTTCTCCACGGCGCGTGCCTTGAGCAGCGTCTGCCAGTGCGCGCGGCCCGTGGTGTAGGTGAACGCGGACGGCACGACCATCAGCGCGCAATCGCCCAGCTTCCGGTATAGCTCCGGAAAACGCAGGTCGTAGCACACCGACAGTCCGACGCGCCCGAACGGCGCATCGAAGGTGCGCACTTCGCTGCCGGGGCAGATGGTGCGCGCTTCGTCGAACGCTTCGTCGCCGCGCTCGAAATTGAACAGATGAATTTTGTCGTAACGCGCGACCTGCTTGCCCGTCGGGTCGAAGACGAGCGTCGTGTTCAGCACGCGGTTCGGCTCCGGTGATTCGAGTGGCAGAGTGCCGCCGATGATCCACACGCGGTGTTTGCGCGCGGTATCGGCGAGAAATTGCTGGATCGGACCGTGACCGGGCGTCTCGCGGATCGTGAGCTTGTCCGTGTCCTTGAAGCCCATGAAGCAGAAGTATTCGGGCAGCAGCAAGAGCTGCGCGCCGTCGCGGGCGGCATCGGCGATCAAGCGTCCCGCGTCGGCGAGATTGCGATCGCGGTCCGGCGTGCTGACCATTTGAAGCGCGGCGACCTGAAATGGCCGGGCCGTCGCGCTATCGCTCGATTTTTCGTTCATGTTTCGCGCTTGAGATAGCAAAAAGGTGACGAAAATAGGGCGGAAACCACTGCCGAATAGCACATGCTTTTAAGGAACGGCTGACGGAGCGTCGGCGGCAGCGGGTGTTTCAATCTTACCCCGATCGCCATGCAGTCGCTGGATGACCGGTTTTTGCCACGATCCGGTGATCGAGTAATCGATCTCGAAGGCTTTCTGGATCGATTTCGACAGCGCCACGTCCGCCGCGAGCGCGCCGAGACCGAGAGCAGCGGATTGATCACCGCCGCGCCGATCGCGAGCGTTCCCGCGCCGACGGTCGGAATCACGCACACATTGAGATCCTGCGTCCGCTTCGGCAAATCGACCATGCCGTTCACCTTCATCTGGACGCGCGTGGGGGACGTGGTCATCAGGAAGTCATCGGTGCGGCCGATGCCGTTCTCGATCTGCACGGTGCCCGTGGCCTTCTGGAACGGCAGATCCTTGCCGACCACATCGTCGAAGTGCAGCGTCAGCAGATTGGCGAGCGTGCGCAGGCTGAAAATGCCGAGCCACTTCGCCGCGCCGGGCGCGCGCAGAATCTGGCCGTGATGGAGATCGACGTTGGCGTTGCCGTCGAGCGTCGTCAGGTCGATATTGGTCGGGCTGCCGTCCCAGCCCGCGTGACCCGTCACCGTGCCGCTGCCACCGTTCACCGAACGCGGCAGGCCGAAGCGGTCCATCAACTGGCCGCCGTTCTTCACGTCGAGCTTGAAATCGAGCGACGTGCGGCGCGGGATGCCGTCGTCGGTGTCGTAGGGCATCGTGTCGGTCTGGACTGGCCCGGCGTGATCGGACGATTAACGGGCGCGCCCGGCAGCGTGCGCCACGTCGCGTTGGCGGAAAGCGTCGCGTCCAGGTTCGACAGCTCGAACTTGTCGAGCGTCCAGATCGGGTCGGCGGTGACGAAGTCGTTATGCGCGTTCACCTCGAGCCGGCCGAGATCGTGTTCGCGGTAGACGATCTCGTTGACGATCAGATCGATCGACGGCATGTTGCGCGGCGGCTTGCGAATCACCTTGCCGACCAGATCGTTCTCCGTCTTGTCCGGAATCACGACCTTGGCGAAGCGCGCCTGCAATGCGCCGGGACTGTCCTTTGTCACGCCCGGCGTCCACGCCAGATAGCCCGACACCTGATTCGATGCCACATTCGCCTGCCACTTGCGATCCGTCTCGCTCGCGCCGATCACGACATTTTCCCAACGCCGGTCGAGCAGCTTGAGCGTCGTGAAGTGGATGGCGGCGCGCTTCGGCAGGAACTGTTGTGACGGTATCGCTCATCGGCGGGCGCGGCGCATCGGCGGCGGCAAGCGCTTCGGCCTGCGCGTTCGCGTTGATATCGGCGAAGACCTTGCGCCATGCATCCGCGTCGAGTTCATTCAGATCGACGGCCGTCGACACGCCCTGCGACGGCAAATCCGCCGGCTTGTTCACGCCAATCGCGCCGTGCACCACGCGCAGGCGCGTGCGCATGTTCATCGGCTCGGCGGGATTCTGCGGATCGACCAGCACCTGCGCCTGACCGATCTGCTGCAACAGGTAATGCGCCTGCACCGGGCCGAACATGAGCCGCGCGTCTTGCAGGTTCGACTGATCGTTGGGTGCGTTGGCGTCGTCGGGACCTTCGGGCATCGGCTGGAAGGTGAAGGAGAACGGCATCGGCTCACCTTGCGCCTTGCCGAACGGCGCGGGCAGATCGAAGCCCACGCCCGTCAGATCCGAATTCGCCTGCACGACGGGCAAGGTGTGCTTCATGCCGTGCACGTGCAGGTCATACGGCGCGCTGCCGGTGATGCGCTTCAGAAACTGCGCCGCCTGCAATCTAAGCCGTGCGTTCATGCGCTGCGTCCGCGCCGATGCGCCCGTTCACGTCGAACGCATAGCTGCCGTCGGGCTTCACGCTGCCTTTCGCGCGCACATCGCCGCCGAGTAGTAGTTGCGCGGTGAGATCGTTGAGCGTGACGGTCTTCGCCGCGAAATTCGCGCGGCCGCGCAGATGGCTCACGGGCGGCAGATTGGCATAGGTCACTTCGTTGTCGGCGAAGGTGACGGAGCCTTTGTAATCGGTTTTGATCGGCGGCTGCGGCGCGAGCGGACGATAGCGCGGGATGCCCAGCGTCAGCGCGAGCGCGGCATTGCCTTTCATGTCGATCTTGCGCGTGGCGTGCCTGGCCATCAGGCCGAGCGAACTGTCGTCGACGTATTGAAGTATGTCGCTCAACCGACCATACGCGTGGCCATCGATCCACAGTTTCTCATCGCGATTACCGGTGTCGTTCGTTGATACGCCCCGTCACCTTCTGCACGCGCACGTCGCGATAGTGGCCGCGATCGATATCGAAGCCGAGCTTGTTCTGCGCGAGATGGAAGGTGCCATCGATGCCCTCGAAGCCCGGCCAGATTTGCGGCGTGCCGTTCAGCATCTTGCTCGGCGGGAACGGCGTCGGATCGAACTTGCCGCCGGTGAAGGGCGCGACGATCCTGAACTGCCCGGCATCCGGAAACTTCGAATACGGGAATTTGGTGAGATCGCCATGGACTTCGAGCGTGGCGTTGCGCGCGGTGCCCGCCTGCAACGCATGGCCGAGATAGACGCGCACTCGCTCGTTCAGGCTCGTCGGCAGATAGTGGACGAGGCGCGTCACTTTCTCATGTGATCGACTTTTGCCTTGAGATCGAGATTGCCGCGTCCGTGGCCCTGGTTCCAGTAGGTCGCGGTGACGTTGCCTTCGGTATCGGCGTTTTTAATGTGCAGATTGTCGAGCTGGATCGTGAAGGCGGGGCGCAGTTCGCCCGGCGCGATCGCATCCGCGACGGTCCAGCTCGCGTGGCCCTTCAGCGAATCGATCGCAGGCGCGGGTCGTCGAATGCGCCCGGAATGGTGACGGCGGCGTTTTTCGTGTCGATGGCGCCGCGCGCTTCGTTGGCATCGACGGAAAACCCCACAAGTTTTCGACATCGGGAATCCCGACGCGCGGGTGATTGTTGATCGTCAGTCCCGGCGGCGGCTCCCCTGCACGCTGGTGCCCCGCAGTTCGCCCTTGAACGAGTAATGCAGCAGCGGCGCATCGCCTTTTTCGCGCTGATGCCTGGCTTCTTCCTCGATCTTGGGCGGCGTGCGTTCAGAGTAGATGCGGTAGTTGGCGATCTGCCCGCGCGGGTTGTGTAGCGCACGAGTTCGTTGAGCACGCGCGCCGGCAGCGGCAATGCGCGCAGAAAATCCGCGAGGATGCCGAGGTCGACGCGATCGCCCGTCACGCTGAACATCTGCCCTTTGCCGACCGCTGCCGGCCGATAGGTGCCGTTCAGCGTCTGCGATACCAGCAGACGGGAGACAAGCATGCCGTCGGCGAGCGCGGGCTGGCCGAGTTCGGCGTGAACATCGCTTAAGCCCAGCGTGTAGGTGCCTTCGTTTTTGTCGAGCGTCCAGTTGAAGCGGCTGATCGGCAGGTCCAGACACGGCTGCGTCGCGCGCACGCGCAGACCGATGTCCGCGCCCTCGAATTCACCCGACGCCGATGCCGTGCGCGAAGTTCAGCCAGATGTGGTTATCGACGCGGCCGCCGTACATCGTGAACGGCAGCTTGATGTAACGCGTGAGCGTCGGCAGATCGACGGGACCGGTGGATAGATAAAGAGCCGTCCCGTCCAGTTGGCGGGCGCGCCCATCGCCGTGAACGGCTCGTGGCGGAAGTCGGTGCGGAAATCGAGCGGACCGTGCAGTACGTCGCCGTCGGCGGGCGCCTTGAGCGCGAGACGGTGGCGCAGGCCGTCGTTCTCGATTTCCAGATTCAGCCGCTTGAACGCCACTTCCGGTTCGGCGCGCTGCGCTGGGCGTCGCGACGGCGCAGCACGATGTGCTTTTGCCCGAGCAGCCAGGTCGTGAACGCATTCGAGCCAGTGCGATGCTGCGGAATCGGCCCACGCGCGACGCTCAGGTGACCATCCATATTGCGCGCGATGATCACATCCGGCCCGTCGACCGTGAGATCGGCGAGACGCGGCTGAAGATGCAGGAGATGCAGGGTCGAGTTCCACGCGATGCGCGCGCTCGCATCCGGCACCGCGAGACCGGGCGTGCCGTCGGCGGCATCGATGCGCAGGTTGTCGATGTCGAGCACCGGCTGCAGTCCCGACCATCGTGCAGACAGACGCCCGATGCGCAGTTGCGCGTGGATTTTTGACGATACCGCCTGTTCGATGCGCGGCCTGAACGCATCGACTTGCGGCAGCACGATATAACGCAGCCCGAGATAGATGCCCGTCACCGCGAAGTACATCACGGCGGCGATCACCAGCAGGATTTTCAGGACGCACGCGAGGGCGCGCTCGGCGTTGCCGCTGGGCTTGGCTTGTCCAACTTCGGTCGGGTCGACGGATCGTCTGCTGTCGGACATGCTGCGGCTGTCGGGCGATATGGTAGTTTTGTGTGATTGACGTTGCAATGTAACACGGTGTCAAAAGCGTGACTGCGGTTCACGCACAGGTCCGCGGGCCGCGTGCGGACCATGGAGCGGCGCGTGGAACGTGTGGCCGATCGCGCAGCGCAAGACACCGCGAGCGACATCGTGACGAAGCAGTGAACCACGCACGAAGTTAAGCAATGAGCGAACCCAATTATTTATGACTGACGCAATTCTCCTCAGTTCCGACTATTCCAACTACGCGGCGCGCGCTTATTCAGCGCGTCCAGAACTGGCGGCGAATGTCGCGCAATGGTTGAAGGCGCCCGTCACGCGCGCATGGATCGACGCGCGGCTCGACAAACATTGCGCCCCGCGCGCGGAATCCGGCACGCTCGATGAAGCCGCGCTCAAGACCGCGTTGCGCCGCCTGTGCACCGAAGTCTTCTGCACGGTGATGGAGCGCGATCTTGCCGGGACCGCGAGTGTAGCGGAGGTCACGGGCGCGATGACCGACCTCGCCGAAGCGACCATCCAGCGCTCGCTCGCGGTGCTGTCGGGGGATCTGGAAAAGACCTTCGGCGAACCGCGCGATGCGAACGGCGAGCGCCAGACGCTCGCGGTCGTCGGCATGGGCAAGCTCGGCGGGCGGGAACTGAATGCATCGTCGGACATCGATCTGATCTTTTTGTATGAAGACGATGGCGAAACCACGGGCGGCACGCGCTCGCCGCTGACGACGCAGGAATTCTTCACACGGCTCGGCAAGCGGCTCATCGGCGCACTCGCGGAGATCACGCAGGACGGCTACGTGTTTCGCGTCGACATGCGGCTGCGGCCCAATGGCGATTCGGGTCCGCTCGTGTGCAGTCTCGGCATGCTCGAAGAATATTTCTACGTGCAGGGCCGCGAATGGGAACGCTATGCGTGGATCAAGGGGCGCATCGTGTCCGAGACGCGTAGCGAACTCGCGCAGCGTCTCGTGAAGCAGCTCGAATCGACCGCCACGCCGTTCATCTACCGGCGCTATCTCGACTACGGCGTGATCTCGGCGATCCGCTCGCTGCATCAGCAGATTCGGCAGGAAGCGCGGCGGCGCGCGAGCATGCGTCCCGACAAGGCCGACGACATCAAGCTCGGACGCGGTGGCATTCGCGAGATCGAGTTCCGCGCGCAAGTGTTTCAGTTGATTCGCGGCGGACAGGCACTGAATTTTCGAGTGCGTCCAACGCTCGCGGTGCTCGAGCGCGGTGCCGCGCATGGCTTGCTGGCGTCGTCAGTGTGCGAGTCGCTGACTGAGGCGTATCGGTTTCTGCGCACGCTTGAGCATCGGCTGCAATATCGCAACGATGCGCAGACGCACGCGATGCCCGTCGCCGATGACGAACGTCTGCTGCTCGCGAAGTCGCTCGGCTTCGCAGATTACGCCGCGCTGATGGACAAGCTCGACGCGTATCGCGAGTTTGTCGAGCAGCAGTTCGACGCGATCTTCGCGGACAAGATCGGCGGGCAGAACGGCTGCGGCCTGGCAGCGGATTCGGCGGCATCGTGGATATGGAGCAGCGCGCTCGCCGATGATTCCGCGCAGGAAGATCTGGCCGCGCGTCTCTCCGAACTCGGATTCACGGACCCCGCGCCGGTGCTCGCGCGTCTTAGCGCCGTGTGGAATTCGTCGCGCTATACGGGCCTGACGGAACATAGCCGCGAACGCTTCGACGTAGTCGCGCAGCGCGCGCTCGAAGCCGTGCAGTCGATCGATGCCACGCGCCGTGGCGGGACCATCGCGCGTCTGTTCGATTTGCTCGAAGCCATCGGCAAGCGCGGCGCGTATCTCGCGTTGCTGACGGAATATCCGGCGGCGCTGGATCGCGTGCTGTCGGTATTGTCGGGATCGCGCTGGGCATCGGAATATCTGATTCGCCATCCGCAACTGCTCGACGAATTGCTGGACGACAAAGCCATCGCCAGCCCGTTTGACTGGGACGCGTTCAAGCGCTCGCTGACTTCACGACTCGAAGCGGCGGAGGATGCCGAGCATCAGATGGATCTGTTGCGTCACGCACATCAGGCCGAAGTGTTCCGCATTCTGCTGATCGATCTTGCAGGGCATCTGACCGTCGAGCACGTGAGCGACCGACTGTCCGAACTCGCGGACGCCGTGCTTGATGTGACCGTACAGACCGTGTGGAATCAGTTTGCGAAGCGCCATCGCGAGGTGCCGTGCTTTTCGACGATCGCGTACGGGAAGCTCGGCGGCGAGGAACTCGGTTATGCATCGGACCTCGATCTGATCTTTCTCTACGACGATCCGCACGACGACGCGTCGGATATCTACACGTCGTTCACGCGGCGTCTGATTACGTGGCTGACGGCGGCGACCGGCGCGGGCACTTTATTCGATGTCGATTTGCGACTGCGTCCGAACGGCGAATCGGGTCTGCTGGTGACGAGTCTGGATTCGTTCCGTCAGTATCAGATTCGCGAGGGCAGTGCGTCGGCGAATACCGCGTGGGTGTGGGAGCATCAGGCGCTGTCGCGAGCGCGTTATTGCGCGGGCGATGCGAATATCGGCGCTCAGTTCGAGTCGATCCGTGCCGACGTGCTCGTCATGGAGCGCGATGCCGCCGCGCTGGCCCGCGAGATCGTCGCGATGCGCGAGCGCGTGTTCGCGGGACATCCGAATTGCAGCGAGCTGTTCGATCTGAAGCACGATCGCGGCGGCATGGTGGATATCGAATTCATCGTGCAGTACTGGGTGCTGCTGCACTCGCGCGAGCATCGCGAGTTCGTGCGTAACGCGGGGAATATCACGCTCTTGAAGATCGCGGCGAAGAGCGGGCTGATTTCAACGGAAGAAGCCGATTCGATCGGCGCGGTGTACCGGCATTACCGCAAGCTGCAGCACACACTCAGGCTCGACGGGATAGAAAAGGCACGCGTGGATCCGGCGCAAGTGCAGGGTGAGCGCGAAGCGGTGACGGCGTTGTGGGAGCGGGTGTTCGCGGTGGCCGGGAATGAAGCAGGCTGATGCCTGTGCTTCGGTTCAGGCCGCCAGCATCTCCTTCGCATGCTTGCGCGTGGTCGCGGTGATTTCGATGCCGCCAAGCATGCGTGCCACTTCCTCGATGCGTTTCGACTTGTCGAGCGGTGTGACCGTATTGACGGTGCCCCCGGCATCGTCGGAAGACTTGGCCACCTGAAAGTGCTGATCGCCGCGTGCGGCCACTTGCGCAGGTGCGTCACGCACAGCACCTGACGATCGCGTCCAAGCTGATGCAGGAGACGCCCGACTATTTCTGCGACGCCGCCGATGCCCGTATCCACTTCGTCGAAAATGAGCGTCGGCGTCGGGCTGGCGGTGCTCGCGATCACGGCGAGCGCGAGACTGATACGCGCCAGTTCGCCGCCCGATGCGACCTTCGCGAGCGGCCTGAGCGTCACGCCCGCATGACCCGCGACGCGGAATTCGATCTGTTCCAGACCGTTCGTGCCGCCATCCGCGAGCGGCACGAGCGCGACGTCGAAGCTGCCGTCCGCCATCGACAGTTCCTGCATGCCTGCGGTGACGGCTTTCGACAGCGCCTTGGCCGCTTGCGCGCGCGCCTTCGCCTTCCTTCGATAGCGTCTTGGCCTGTGAGAGATAGTCGTCGTGCGCCTTCTCGGCGACGGCGTTCAGCGCGTCGAGATCGGCGGCGGCGTCGAGTTCGGCGACGGCGAGTTGCTTGCGGCGCGCGTCGTGTTCCTCGGGCAGCGTTTCGGGCTGAAGCCGGAACTTGCGCGCGGTCGAATGCAACTGGTCCATGCTACGCAGCTTCGAGATGATCGCCGCGAGCTGCGAGATCATCGCTTCATCGGATTCGGACAACGCGCCGAGCGCGCCCTGCACGCCATCGATCAGACTCGCCGAATGCGACAGCCGATGATGTTCCGCGCTCACTTCTTCCCATTCGCCCGACTGCTTCCCATTCGCCCGACTGCGGCGCGAGCTTGTCGAACTCGCTCAATTGCCAGGCGAGGCGTTCGCGTTCGAGTTGCAGCTCGCGGTTTTTGTTCTGCGCTTCCTCGACGGCGTGTTGCGTGTCGCGCCAGGCGCGCCAGGCGTGATTGACGGCACTCGCGGTGTCTGTCAAACCAGCGTGCGCGTCGAACAGTTCGCGCTGGGCGTCGGGATGCATCAGGAGTTGATACGCATGCTGCCCGTGGATATCGACGAGCATTTCGCCCACTTCGCGCAATTGCGCGAGCGTCGCCGGCGTGCCGTTGATAAATGCGCGTGAACGCCCGCCCGAATCGATCACACGGCGCAGTATCACGGTGCCGCCGTCGTGGCTGAGCGCATGGTCGTCGAGCCAGCGCGCGACCTGCGGATGCGCGTCGAATTCGGCGGTGATGTCCGCGCGCGACTCGCCGGTGCGGATGACGGTCGCGTCCGCCCGGGCGCCGAGCGTGAGCGCGAGGGCATCGATCAGAATGGATTTGCCT
>JAQFVJ010000094.1 GCA_029439525.1 Caballeronia sp. BR6202001591004 | reverse complement strand
CGGCGGTGGCGACGAAACCAAGCCATCGGCGGCCCGCGCTGCTCCCTGCTCCAGCGGCGGCGGCATCTGGGACGTCGCGCGATGCCATCCACGGCACGGCGTAACGTGCCGTAATCAATTGGTCCCACCGAGTAACACCCGCCTTACAGCGAGGCGGTTACACGCTAACGTCTGCCTGACTTATTGCCCGCGCGCGTGATATCGGCTTGTCCGATCATAGCGCGCGGCGCGTTCCTTCCGTTACCATCCCGCCATGCCGTGTCCCTCGCGTCGAAGGACCGGCCGCTCTCGGAACCCAACAGGACATTCGACTCGCAGATGCCGTACCGCTTCGCCGCTTCCCCTTCGCTTTCCGCTCGCACCGCGATGCGCCTGTCCGCCATCGCGCTCGCCGCATTCGTCGCGGGATGCGCGGTCGGTCCGGATTATCAGCGTCCGACTACACCGGTGCCGGCCAGTTACAAGGAAGCGCCCGAAGGCTGGAAAGTCGCGCAGCTCGCCGATCAGACCGATCGCGGCGACTGGTGGGCCGTCTTACAACAACGACGCGCGCCTGAACGATCTCGAACCACAACTGAACAGCGCGAATCAGACCATCGCGCAATACGCGGCGGCGTATCGGCAGGCGCGCGCGACGTATTTCCCGAACGTCAGTACATCGGCGTCGGCTTCGCGTTCGGGGACCGGCGCGAGCAACCGTTCGACCAACAGTTCCAGCTTCGGACAGCAAGGCTCGGTGAACAATCAAGTGTCGCTCGATGCCACCTGGGAGGCGGATTTGTGGGGTAGCAGCGTGCGGCGTCAGATCGCCGAACAGAAAACCGGCCAGCAAAGCGCGGCGGCGGACCTCGGCAACGCACGGCTGTCCGCGCAGGCCACGCTCGCGCAAACCTACTTTCAGTTGCGCTCGCTCGACGCGCAACAGAAACTGCTCGATGACACCGTGCAGGCCTACGAGCAGTCGCTCAAGCTGACGCAGAATCAGTACGCGCAGGGCATCGTCGCGCGTTCGAACGTGATTCAGGCACAGACGCAGTTGCAGTCCGCGCAGGCTTCCGCCATCGATAACGGCATCGCGCGCGTGCGCAATACGAGCACGCCATCGCGGTGCTGGTCGGCCAGCCAGCGTCCACCTTCTCCATTCCGCCGATTCCACTCGACGCGACGCCGCCGACCGTGCCCGCGCAAATGCCGTCGGCCATTCTGGAGCGCCGTCCGGATATCGCGTCCGCTGAACGCAAGGCCGCCGCCGCGAACGAGCAGGTCGCGACCTATCGTCAAACCGTGCTGACGGCATTCCAGGACGTGGAGGACAACCTCGCTTCGCTGCGCCTTCTGGAGAAGGAAATCGTCCTGCAGGAGCAGGCGGTGCAATCCGCGCAGCAGGCGCTGGCGATCATCAACAATCAGTACAAGGCGGGAACGGTCGCGTATATCAACGTACTGACCGCGCAGACGACCGCCTTCACTGCGGAGCAGAAGCTCGCGAATATCGCGGGTCAGCGGATGGTGTCGTCGGTGTGGGATTGGTGAAGGCACTCGGCGGCGGCTGGGACAGCGCGCAGATGGATCAGGAGACCGGTTCGGTCGCGACGCCGAATGCCGCGCCGGCGGCGTCGGCCGTTCCTGTTCGACTCCGCCTCGCGTGGCGCCCCAGGCTAGCGGGCTAGCGTATCGGTATCAATGTCAGCGCGACGGTATTCGGATCCGTATGTGCCCCGGCCGAGCCGGTTCAGCAGCCCGGCAAGATTCTCGCGCTGATCCGGCGTGGACGTCGCGGTGCCGTTGAACGACGTCGAGTCCTGCGAAATCATGCCGTTGCCCGTCAACATGAGCGGACCCTTGCTCGTTGACAAATCGATGCCCGCGCTCGAACCCTGCGCCTGCAACGCCACCCGATACGACCCCAGCGGCCTCACGCGCGACGCCATATCGTTGAGCGTCACGACGAGTTAAGCGTACGCATTACGCCCGAGCCCGCGGAATTCCGTCCACGTCAGCCGCACGTCGCCTTCGAAGTTCAGGAACGACGCGCCGAGTCCCGTCAGCAGCGACGCCAGCACAGCGATTTGTCCGGCGGTCAGCGTCGCGCCACACGCGGTCGCATCGACGATCACGGCGTCGGACATTGCTTCGGTCTGGCGCATCGTCATAACGCGGCCCGTGAACAGCGGCCAGAACGATGTCGTCCATTCGATGCGCCCGGGCAAAAGCGTCGCGCCGCTGCCGTCACTGCCTGCCGCGAGCATCAGCGTGGCCGAGCGCCGCGCCACAGCGATCCCGCCGGATCCACCAGATTGACGTGTCCCGGCGTCGCGCGGCTGAACTGCGGCACGATCTACGCGGCGGGCATCATATCACGAGCAGCGTGCCGCCCACCGACAGCACGGCGACAATGAGCGCGGGCAAACCCATCCGCAAGCGTCGAAGCCAGTAACTCATTTCACGCTGGCCGGTTGCAGCGACGCCGACAAGTCCACCTGGCCATCCGGCTTGAGCGCAGTGATATGCGCGTTGTATGCGTCGTCGGATCGCGGTACACGAGCGTGACCCGCTCGAGTTCCGCGCATTCGTGCTCGACGTGTCCGTGAATCACGAAATACTTGGTCGTCACGTCCATTTCCTGAGGATCGGTGGACGTGGCGGTTCTGACGCCCGCACCGGTCAGCGCGAGCTGCACGTTGCCGACGTCGTGGAAAACACCGTCGAGCGGCACGCGACGAAAGCCTGCGTCTGCGCCAGATTCATCCCCGGCACGATGGCCGCGATGACTTCGGCGGGCGCGGTGTTCATGTTCACCGCGGTCGTCGGCAGCACGGTGACGAACGGCCGGAGCTTCGCCACCGCTTCCGGCGTGAAGCCGTTCACATCGAGCAGCGAATCGACGCTGATCATCTGCAAGGGGACGACGGGCGCGTTGCTGTCGGCGTCCTTCAGGCCCGGATCGTCGCTGAAGCTGCCACTGCCCGTGCCGACGCCGCTCTGCGCGATCTGCGCCAGCACTTCCTGTGGCGAGGTCGTCGCAGCCACGCCGCTCGCGCCGGTCTGCAGAAAGCGCGTGGCCGAGCGCGCGAGTCCCGCGCGCATCTGCAAGGCGACCGTCTTCGCCAGCGAGCCGTTCAGGCCCAGTTCCACCAGCAGCCGCTGGAACGCCTGAATCTGCGCGACGTTGATCGTCAGCACACCGGGCGTCGGCGTCGACACGAGATTGCGCAGGTTGGACTTGGCCTGCGCGTCCTCGATCGAGCCGGACAGATACGTCGATGCGCCCTCCTGCGCGCGCACTTTGCCGATCTGGCCGAGAAAATCCGACAGCCGCGTTTTGGCGATCGGCACGCCCCACACGCCGCCGAGATACGTGACGGTGGGCGACGTATCAGCTTCCGAGCGCAGGATTAGCCGCATCCAGTCGAGCGCGCTGCGCGAAATCCATTGCGCCTGCGCGAGCAGCCGCTGATTCTCGATGCACTGCACCTGCACCTGCTGTCGCCGCATGCCCGACACCAGAATGGCCGATATGGCCACCACCAACAACGCGCTGATGATCGCGACACCTCGTTCACGCTTTCGTCGAGCAGCACGCATCGTCACTCTCCGACCAGAAACACACTCGTCAGCGGCGACGCCAGATTGCGCGCGCCGACCGCCACCTGAACGTCCGACACCGCGCGCGGCAGCAGTGCATTGCCGAGCTGCGGCACCTTCAGGTTGTTGTCATTCTCGTTGATCTGCGAGAGCACATCGCTCATCCTCGTCGTCCAGCTCTTCTGCGGGATATAGACGCGCGTCGCGAACGAGCCGACGCTGCCCATCAGCGGAATCGTGCTCCAGCCGTTGTCGGTGTCGCCCGATGACAACGCGCGCCGCACTTCGCCGACATTCGCAAGCGGCGGCGACGCGTAGCGCACGATGCGTCCGCTCGTCAGCCTGTACCGCACCACCTGCAAAGGCGGCGGCATACCCAGCTCGAACAACCTGCGCACGATCTGTAACGAGCCATTGCCGATCATCTGCACGGCGGGCTGGCCCGCTTCGTGGTCGGTTGCGGCCTGGCGCGCGTCGATGCGCATCTGGTCGAACAACTGCGCGACCACGCGCTCGTCTTCCATCGACGCGGGATGGTCGCGCGGCCGCGAATCACCGAATCGAGCACGCGCCACGACAACACCGCAATCACCGCGAGAATCGCGATCGCGATGAGCATTTCCAGCAGCGTGAAGCCGCGGCTACCCACGGCCTTTCCTACAGGGAACGGTTCGTCTCATTCCCCACCACCGTAACCATTTGCGCGAGCGTGCCGGCGCGTCCCGGCGATATGACGATCATTTCGACGCGCCGGAAAATCGGATTGGGCGTCGAGCTCACGCGCTGTGTGCACATCAGTTTCAGGTTGCCCTGCGAGCAGTCGAAACTGCGCGAGCCGATGTCCGGAAACTAATGGGACAGCCGCAACTGCGCGAGTTCGTTGTCGGCGCTCCAGCCCGCGAGCAGCGCCGATGCAGATCCGCCTCGCTAGTCGCGAGCGACGCCACCGCGCGCAGCGACGCGGCCAGCGCCATCGCGATGATCGCCAGCGCAACGAGCACTTCGATCATCGTGAAACCTTGCTGCCGGGTTTTCTTTGCACGCCAGCGTTTCTTCGGAGACCGCATCACCGCACCTCGAACCGGCCGTTGCCGCTGCCGACGATGGTCGCGCACCCCACCGGCGAGATGAGCGTGATTTCCATCGGCGTGTCGATGGCTTCGGTACCGAACACGAGCCGGTTCACTCCTTTGTCCGAATCGAGAAACTGGATGGTCACGCCCGTCACACCGCCTTCCCAGTGGCGCGCGCAACAGGTCGTCGCGCAGCGGACGCCAGCCGTCCTCGGTGCGGATATCGAAACGGAATCCGCCGTCGCGCGGCTGAAACGCGATCGGCCGCACGCGCACCTGCGCCTCGTCGCCCGCCGATTCGAGCAGCAGCGCGAGACGCTGCGCTTCCTCGTTCAGATCGGTGCGCGGATTGCGCGTCCAACTGCAACGACGCGAGCAACACCAGCAAGCCCGCGATCACCAGCACGACGAGCATTTCGAGCAGAGTGAAACCCGCGTTGCGCCGCGCTGCCGGATGCCTGCCGTGCCCGTTCACATGAGACGCCTGTCAGAATGCGGCGGCTATTGCCACGACCCGACGTCGGCATCGTTGCCTTCACCGCCCGCTTTTTGATCCGCGCCGTAGCTGAACACATCGATTTCGCCGTGCACGCCCGGATTCAGATACTGATACTGACCGCCCCACGGATCGGGCGGCAGACGTTCGAGATAGCCGCCGTCCTTCCAGTTATTTGGCACCGGCTCGGTGGTCGGCTTCTGGATCAGCGCCTGCAGACCCTGCTCCTGCGTCGGATAACGGCCGTTGTCGAGGCGATACAGCTTGAGCGCCCGCATGATGGTGCCGATGTCCTGATGCGCGGCGACACGGCGCGCTTCGTCCGGACAGCTCATGATCTTCGGCACGATCAGCGCGGCGAGAATGCCGAGAATCGCGATCACGACCATGATTTCGATCAGCGTGAAGCCGCGCTGGCGACGACCTTGCGCTTGCGCTACGCGTGCTGCCTGCGGGCGACGTTGGGTCAGAAATTGCATGACTACTACCTCTTGATTGGGATTTTCGTTATGCGGGCACGCGGCCCGATGTTTATTCCTACGCGTCCGGCCGTCGATCTCGGTGCGGCGCGCCGGTCATTCTATCGATGCGCTTACAACAACGGCACGAAGGGCGACACGAACGCTTTGCCGCGCATCAACGGACATAGATCGTCGGACCCGGCAGCACCTGCGGCAAAAAAATTTCCGACTTCGCGCCGCCGTTGCGCTCGATGATGATCGAACGCGCCCGCACTTCTGACAACTTCACGCCCTGCGCGGGCGAACTGCCGAGCGACATGGCCTTGGCCGGCTCGCCGCCGTAGCTGACGATGGCCGCCGCGCCGCCCTGCAACGCCAGAATGCCGAGCAGGTGCACATCTTGATTAGCCTGCCGTTCCAGTTGTCCGCCGAAGATGGTCGCGGCCTGTTCGGTGGACGGCGTGCGCGTCGCGGCGGCGGGTAGCGGCGCGGTCTGGCGCGAGGTCAGCGTGACGACCCAGTACGTCACCGTCACGCAGAAGAGCGCGAACGCGGCAAGTGTGAGCAGGCGGGTTTGCAAGGCATTCATGCACCAGGTTATTCAGTTCGATGATCGGCAGCATCACCGCGAGCACGATCACCAGCACGATGCCGCCCATCGCGAGAATCAGCAGCGGTTCGAGCAAACTCGTCAGGAACATCTTGCGGCGTTCGAGTTCGCGCGCCTCGCCTTCGGAGGCGCGATCGAGCATTGGTCGTGACATCGCCGGCCGCCTCGCCCGAGCGGATCAGGTGAACCAACACGGGCGGAAACGTCTTCGTGTTGCCGAGCGCGCCCGACAACGACGAGCCTTCGCGCACGCGCACGATGGCGTCATCGACGTTATTGCGCATCGCCATTATTTGGAGAGCGTTTCGCCTGCGGCCTGCAACGCGCGCAGGATCGGCACGCCGGCGGCGGTCAGAATGGTGAAGCGTGCTCGCAAAGCGCACCGTGTTATATAGCCGCACACCAGCTTGCCGATCAGCGGCGCAGTCAAGAGCCAGCGGTCGAACGCCATGTGCGGCCCGGGCCGCGACAGAATGCTTTTCACCATCCACGCGAAGATCACGACGCCGATCAACACCGCCTACCAGTAACTGCGCACGAAGGCGGAGAGCGCCATCATCACGGTGAGGAACGGCAGCGCCTGCTTGGTGCTGGCGAACACCTTCACCACTTGCGGCACCATGTAGCTTAGCAGGAACGTGACGATGTCGAACGCGATCAGCGTGACGATGCCCGGATACGGGAACGCGAGAATGATCTTCTGCTTGAGCGCGTTGCGCTGCTCGATGTAGTCCGCGAGACGCGACAGCACGAGGCCTGCCAGTGTGCTCGCCCGCTGCGACCAGCGCGCGATAGATCTCGGAAAAGTCCTTCGGGATGCTGCGCGAGCGCATTAGCGAACTAATGTCCGCCGAGCACTTCGGCGCGGATCGCGGCCATCAGTTCGCGGATGTAGTCGCGCTCCGACTGCTCGGTCAGCACCTGAAGCGTTTCGCCGAGGGGCAGGCCGGCGATTAACAGACTCGCGAGCTGGCGCGTGAGAATCGCCTGCTCGCGCTGCGACAGCCGACGCCCGAGCGACAGACGCTGCTGCCGCTCGCCCCGCGTGCGCAATGCCGCCGCTTCGACGATCAGTGGTGCCAGCCCTTGCGTGCGCAACTGGCTGCGCGCGCGGCGCGGGCGCGGCATCGAGCACGCCTTTTTGCGTCTTGCCCGAGTGATCGATCGCTTCAAACCGGAATGCCGGCATCCTTTACTCTCCGCTTGTCACGCGCAGCACTTCTTCCAGCGAACTCACGCCGGCCGCGAGCCAACGATCGCCGTCTTCGCGCAGCGTGCGCATGCCCTGCTTGCGGCCTGCTTCGAGAATTTCCGCATCGGCGGCGTTGCGGTGGATGAGCGAGCGGATCGTTTCGTCGATCAGTAACAGCTCATAGACGCCGCGATGTCCGACGTAGCCCGATTGTCCGCAGCGCTCGCAGCCGACCGGATGGTAGTGTTTGGTGCCGTCTTCCTCTGTCCGCTCTTCCTTGCACACCGGGCACAGCTGCCGCACGAGGCGCTGCGCCAGCACGCCCAGCAGTGACGCCAGCAGATACGGCTCGACGCCCATATCGGTCAGACGCGTAACGGCCGATGCAGCATCGTTGGTGTGCAGGGTGGCGAGCACGAGGTGGCTCGTCAGCGACGCCTGCACGGCGATCTGCGCGGTTTCGAGGTCGCGGATCTCACCGATCATGATGATGTCCGGATCCTGACGCAGGATCGAACGCAGCGCCCGCGCGAAGGTCATGCCGATGCGCTGGTTCACCTGCGTTTGGCCGATGCCCGACAGGTCGTATTCGATCGGATCTTCCACCCGCATGATGTTGGTAGTGGTCGTCTCCAGCCGCGACATCGACGCATACAGCGTGGTCGTCTTGCCGGAACCGGTCGGCACGGTCACCAGCACGATGTCGTGCGGCCGGCCGATCAGCTTGTCGAAGTTCACCAGCGTATCGTGCGCCATCCCGAGCGTTTCTCGAACAGCTCGATATGAATATCCGACGCCTGCTCGCGCGCCGCCTGCGTCAGCAGCGCGTTGATCATGCGGATGATCGGCGCGTCGTCCTCGGACTCCAACAAGTCTTCGACTTCCGGAATGTCCTGCATCAGACACGACAGATCGACTTCGCCTTCCACTTCGCCGACGACCTGCGCCGCACTGCCGTCGTTGCGCGTATACACCGAGTTGATCGCGGAGGCGAGTTCATCGGCGGGCTTGCGCACAATTGACAGCGCGCCGAAATTGCGCGCGACTTCGGCGAGCGCCGCGTCCGACATGCGATCGCTGATCCACACCTCGATGTTGTCGGCGTGCTGATGCGCGAGCAGAATTTGCCCGCTGCGCGCGAAGCCGTACGGCACGAGCCGTGCGGCCAGCGGCGAAGCAGAGGCGCTCGCGTTATCGGCAACGCCGTTTTATCGTGTTCACGGCCGTGCTCCATCGAACTGTTCGAACCGTTATTCAGCGGCGCGGTGGTTGGCTGGTCGGCTGCTTGTTTGGCACCGCGTAGGCGCCGTTGCCGTTATTGTCGTAAGGCTGCGGCGCTTGCGGCGGTGCCTGGTAAGGCTGGGGCGCCGGACCCACATTCGGATTCTGCGTCTGCGGCAGCGTCGAACTTCCGCCCGGACCGCGCGTCATATCGTTCCAGTTCAGCATATTTTGCGCCGGGGGCCCGCCGCCTTCGGACGGGCCGAGCGGCTTGGGCGGGATCGTCGGCATATTCTGGTCGCGGATCAGGCGATTATCCTAGATCGAACCATACTGCTGCTGACGCAGATATTCATAGCGCGCATGATCACCGAACGCAGGAACACCATCAGGTTGGTCTTGGTGCGCGTCTTGTTCTTGCTGCGAAACAGGCTGCCGATGAACGGAATGTCGCCCAGCAGCGCAATCTTGCTGTTGCCGTTGTTGTTCTGATCCTGCATCAAGCCGCCGAGCACGACGATTTCGCCGTCGTCGGCGAGCACGGTCGACTGGATCGAACGCGTGTTGATGGTCACGCCGCCAGGATTGTTGGTCGGTGGTGGTGTCAACCGTGAATCTTTCTGATAAAGCTGCAGCTTGAGCACGCCACCCTGCGTAATTTGCGGTTTGACGTGCAGCGTCACGCCGACATCGCGGCGATCGAACGTGTTGAACGCGGTGACGTCGCCGTGTTGGCGGTCGACGTGGCGTACGAACCGGTCACGACCGGCAGTTCTGGCCGACGACGATCTTCGCTTCCTCGTTGTCGAGCGTGATGAGGTTCGGCGTCGACAGGGATGTTGGCGCCGACGACAGCGCCTTAAGTAGGCCACCGAGACCGAAATAGTTGCCGAAGCGGTGTAGGAGAGGCCGACGTTCAGGCCGTTCGGCAGAATCGGCATGCTCGACGCCAGCGACGAAATGTTTGAGCTGGCGGTCGCGCCGAGCGCGGTCAGATCGGCGATGTTGC
>JAQFVJ010000093.1 GCA_029439525.1 Caballeronia sp. BR6202001591004 | reverse complement strand
CTTCGCTTCATTCGCTCTGTTCAACTCATGGTAGAACTTGCACCTACGCACCTACAAGATTGCGTCCATGCTGGGCACACAAAAAAATGCGGCTCCGGTGAACGGAGCCGCATCGCGACTACAGTAATGCCGACGCTTATTTCTTCACGTCGAAGTGGTCCAGATCCATCACTTTGGCCCATGCCGCGGCGAAGTCCTTGACGAACTTCTCCTTGCCGTCGCCAGCCGCATAAACTTCGGACAGCGCGCGCAGCACCGAATGCGAGCCGAACACCAGATCGACACGCGAGCCGCTCCACTTCTTCTGGCCGGTTTTGCGATCGGTGCCTTCGAACGTATCGCGCGAGGTCGCCTTCCACTCCGTGTCCATGTCGAACAGGTTCACGAAGAAGTCGTTGGTCAGCGTTTCCGGACAATCGGTGAGACGGCCCTGACCTTCCTTGTTGGAGACCTTGAGCGCACGCAGGCCGCCGACCAGCGCGGTCATTTCGGGCGAGGTGAGCGTCAGCAGTTGCGCGCGATCGATCAGCAGATGCTTGGCCGGAATGCTGAAGCGCGTCTTCAGGAAGTTGCGTAAGCCGTCGAAGCCCGGTTCGAGCGCGTTGACCGACTCGATCTCGGTCTGCTCCTGCGACGCGTCCATGCGGCCCGGCGTGAACGGCACCGCACCTTACTTACTGCCGCCCTTCTCCGCTGCCTGCTCGACGGCCGCATTGCCCGCCAGCACGATCAGATCGGCGATCGACACCTTCTTGCTGCCCGCCGCGCTCTTGTTGAAGTCGCTCTGAATGAATGCCTTCGAGCGTTTTCAGCACCTTCGAGAGCTTTTCCGGCTCGTTGGCCGCCCAGTCCTTCTGCGGCGCGAGACAGATGCGCGCGCCATTGGCGCCGCCGCGCTTGTCCGAACCACGGAACGTTGATGCCGATGCCCACGCCGTCAACACCAGATCGAACACCGACAGCCCTGAGGCGAGCACCTTCTGCTTGAGCGTCGCGGCATCCTTGTCATCGATGAGCAGATGATCGACCTTCGGAATCGGGTCCTGCCACACCAGTTCCTCGGCGGGCACTTCCGGGCCGAGATAGCGCGAACGCGGACCCATGTCGCGGTGCGTCAGCCTTGAACCATGCGCGGGCGAAGGCATCGGCGAACTGGTCGGGGTTCTCCCAGAAGCGCTTGGAAATCTTTGCGTATTCCGGATCGAAGCGCAGCGACAGGTCGGTCGTCAGCATCGTCGGCTTTTGCTTCTTGGCGACATCGAACGCGTGCGGAATGGTGTCGCCGCGGTCCTTCGCGACCCACTGGGTCGCGCCCGCCGGACTCTTGGTCAGTTCACATTCGTGGCCAAACAGGTTTTCCCAGAAGCCCTGGCCCCACTTGGTCGGCGTCGCCGTCCACGTCACTTCGAGACCGCTGGTGATGGTGTCCGCGCCCTTGCCCGAGCCGAACTTGTTGTGCCAGTCGAGGCCCATCTGCTCGAGATCGGCGGCTTCCGGCTCCGCGCCGACGTTATCCGCCGGACCCGCGCCGTGCGTCTTGCCGAAGGTGTGTCCACTCGCGATCAGCGCGACGGTTTCCTCGTCGTTCATCGCTATGCGCGTGAAGGTTTCGCGGATATCGTGCGCCGCCTTGAGCGGATCGGGATTGCCGTCCGGATCTTCCGGATTGACATAGATCAGACCCATCTGCACCGCGCCGAGCGGATTCTCCAGATTGCGTCCGTCGTCGGTGCGGCTGATTTCCTCGCCGTGCATTTCCTCATCCGCCACGAGCACGCCCTCGTCCTTGTCGTCGCGCGCCGCGCCGCCCTTGCTGTAGCGGACATCGCCGCCCAGCCAGGTTTTTTCGTTGCCCCAGTAGACGTCGTTGTCTGGTTCCCACGTATCCTCGCGGCCGCCGCCGAAACCGAAAGTCTTGAAACCTATCGTTTTCAGCGCGACGTTGCCGGTGAGAATCAGCAGGTCGGCCCACGACAGTTTCTGGCCGTACTTCTGCTTGATCGGCCACAACAGACGCCGCGCCTTGTCGAGGCTGACGTTGTCCGGCCAGCTATTGAGCGGCGCGAACCGCTGCTGGCCGCGGCCACCGCCTCCTCGGCCATCGCCGATGCGATACGTGCCGGCGCTATGCTACGCCATGCGGTGAATAATAGCGGCCCGTAATGGCCGAAGTCCGCCGGCCACCATTCCTTCGAGTCGGTCATCAGCGCGGCGAGATCCTTCTTCACCGCCGCGAGATCGAGCGTCTTGAACGCTTCGGCGTATTTGAAGTTCGGATCGAGCGGATTGGACCGGTTCGAGTGCTGGCTGAGCAGATCCAGCCTGAGCAGCTTCGGCCACCAGTCGCGGTTCGTCGTGCCGCCGCCGGCGGTATGGTTGAACGGACACTTGGATTCGCTTGACATGCGTTCATCTCCTTGCGAGGACAGACCACTGCTCGTTATGACTATCGCGTCAGGCTGACATGGTGCTTCTGCGATCCCGTATCGATTCGTCAGGGTTCGACATCGTTTGTCGGGATCTTTGTTCGCGCAGAGATTCGGGTGTGAACGTCGTGCGGCGTCGGGACGATCCGGCGCGCGCGGCCGCATCCAAAAATATACGTGAGCGCCACCGGCAAATGAATAGGATTCTGGCAATGCCGACGATAGGTCGCGCCTATAGCGCGGCGCCCGATACGCTGCGGCATCGGCATGTGTGCATTGCTGCACTGCGATAGGCGAAACGGAACGGATGCTTCGTCGCGTACCTTGGCGCATGGATGTTTGCGGGTGGTTTGATGCGTTGGGTTTTTTAGTCTAGCAGTGTCTTTCGATGCTGGCAGGCGAAGTGTTCGCGGATGGCGCTGCGCTGACGTCACACCGCTGCGTTGTTAACTCGGCCGTCCGGGGAATGGGCAAGCGCGCGCAAGTGTTGGAGCATTTGATAACACTTCATGGCGTTGTCAGAATGTCCAACACTAAGGCTGTATTGATCAGAAGCAAGCGCGAATGCATCCCGCCCAACGGGTTCGTTTAACTAATTATCTGGCAACTTCCCAAACCATTGCCTGGAAGCAGCCATCTCTACAAGTACAGACTCGCTTACGTTGTCTCAGGCGAATGCGTTCTGCGCTACGACAACGAGCGCAGCAAAGGCGATCACCGCCATTTCGCCGACGTGGAAACGCCTTATACATTCTTGTCGATCAAACAACTCGTCATCGACTTCCTGCGGGATGTGAAGATTTGGAATAGATGGAGGTCTAGATGAGAATCGTGAGAATCAGCCTTGCGACACTCGATGAATTCTTCGAGCAAACCCTCGCTGAAATCAGAACGGGCGAACCCCAAAAAGAAGCCAAGGTCTTCTCCTACGCCACGCCCGAACTCCTCTTCCAAACCTTCACGACCTCGCGCTGGCACAGCATTCGCGTGATGGCCGGCGCCGGCCCCATGTCCATCCGCGAACTCGCGCGGCGGCTCGGGCGTGACATCAAGGGGGTGCATCGCGACGTCAAGGTGCTGCTCGAAGAAGACCTCGTCGAACACACCAGCACGGGCGCGATCGTTTTCCCCTACGACGCCGTGCATGTCGATTTCCTGCTCAAGGCCGAGGACCTGACTTTCCCTGTCGCCGACCATCGCGCGGCCGCTATGTCCGCCGAGCGAAATTCCGCGCAATCGCCACGCACCCCGCGTCGACCAGCGGTTCGACGAAAATCCGCGGCGCGTCCGGCACAAAATCGCTGATCCACACGAAACGGCAGCGCGTCTCGCCATCGGGCACGATCTGCATCGACGCATGATGATGCTCGAAGCGGCCGCCCACGACGTGATAGGCGATCCGCATGCGTTCGTCGTCCACCGTGACGATGCGCTCGCGCACCACGTTGCCGTTCGCGAAGGTGACGACGCGCACGTCGCCGTCGAGCGTCACATCGGTGAGCACGCCCGCGAATGCGCGCAACGCGCCCAGCGGCTCGCGCTGCACGGCCCATACGTCGGCGAGCGCGTCGATTGCGCAGTCGCCGGTAGATGGAAGTCATCGTTCGCTCCAGTCGTCCATGTCGTACCTGATGCTATGCCGATTCGCGATCAGCGTCACCACGCGCGAGTCTGGCCGCCCGCAACGTTCGCGCGTTCCACATGACGAGGACCGCAACGCGTCACGATCGGCTATGCTGCGGAATCTACGATGCCGCCCTGATGTTGACGCTCTCCGAACGCGACACCGCCATGCTCGAAGGCGACATGGGCGAGGGCCTCGCTCTCGCGATGCGCATCGTCGTCGCGACCGCGCGTGATGGACGCCGCTTCGCTGATCGACGTTTCGTCGGCGCATATCGACGGCTGCCTGTATCACGGTGACGCGAGCCTCGACTTCGTGGAACGCTTCGTCGCGAGCGGCGCGAAAGTCGCGGTGTCGACCACGCTGAACGTCGGCTCGCTCGATCTCACCCATCCCAAGCTGTTTTATGGCGATCGGGCCATCGCGAACGCTGGCACGCGTCTGATGCACGCGCATCTCGAACTCGGTTGCGAAGCGAGCTTCACGTGCGTGCCGTATCAGTTGAAGCATCGTCCGCGTCTCGGCGACCAGATCGCGTGGGCAGAATCGAACGCGATCGTTTTCGCCAATTCCGTGCGCGGCGCGCGCACGAGCCGTTACGGCGATTTCCTCGATTTCGCCGCCACGATCACCGGCCGCGTGCCGAACGCGGGCCTTCATGTGACGGAGAATCGCGCGGCGCGCATCGTGGTGAACGCGCCCGATCTGCGCGCGTCGTCGCATCGCGATGCCGATTTCGCGGCGCGACGGTCGCCGCGATCACTGGCTTGCCCGACGACATAACCGAAGACGAACTGAAGGCGCTCGGCGCGGCGGCGGCATCGAGCGGCGCGGTGGCGCTGTTGTTTCATGCAGTGGGCATTACGCTCGAAGCAACGACGCTCGACGAAGCGCTTCAGGGCCGCGAGCCGCAGCGCATCGTCGACGTGAGCGCGACGGATCTGCTGAACGTGTGCAAGCGCTGGAACAAGGCGAAGCCCGGCGATGCGCACGTCGCCGTGAGTTTCGGCACGCCGCATTTTTCGGTCGATGAATTCCGCGCGCTGCGTTGTTCGCGCGATACGACGGTGCTCCAAAGTCCGATTTCTACGTGAACACGAGCCGCCTCGTGCTGTGGCAACTGGAGGAGGAAGGCATCAAACAGGCGCTTGAGGCACGCGGCGTGCAGATCGTCGTCGATACCTGCACATACATTGCGCACGTCATTAAACAGATGAGCGGTCTCGTGATGACCAACTCCGGCAAATGGGCGCATTACGCACCGATCGCGGTGGCCTGCCGGATCGTCTCGAACGCGCCGATGATGTTCGCGCGAATCGACAATTCGTCGCTCTGATACTGATGCATGTCGCCGAGCAGGTCGGCGAAGGTGTTCGGCAAGCGGCTGTTGTTGCCCAGATGCGCGACCGATGCGATCACACATGCACGTGACAGTCGATCATGCCCGGCATCACCGTCTTGCCGCCGACATCGATCACTTGCGCGCCGTTCGCGTCGACGGGATCGCGCGTGACTTCGCGGGTCGTATCGCCTTCGATCACGATGGAATAGCGACCGTCGTCGCGCTCGTGATCGGTGTCGAGCAGGCGGGTGTTCTTCAGAATCAGCATGACATTGCGCTCCTTCTGCCTGATTTACTTCAGAAGGAATCCGTGCGCGAGCGGATCGCGATCATCGACGAAGATCGTGTTGTGACCGGTGATGCGCGCCTAGCCTTCGACACTCGGCACGATGGCGTCGTATTTGCCGACGCGCGTCGCCTGCGTCGGCACGCCTTCGAATAGCGTCCCGATGATGCTCTCGTGCACGAAGCGTTCGCCGATCTTTAACTGGCCCTTCGTGACGCGCTGCGCCATGCGCGCCGACGTGCCCGTGCCGCAAGGCGAACGGTCGATGGTCTTGTCGCCGTAGAACACGACAGTGCGAGCGCTCGCGCCTTCGACGGGTTGGCTCGCCGGTCCACATGATGTGGCTCAGGCCCTGAATCGCGTCGTTCTCGGGATGCACGAAGCTGTACTTCTCGTTGATCTTCTGTCGCAGCACGGAACTCAGCCGCTGGATGTCCGATGGCCTGAGCATCTGCAAGCCTTCGAAATTACGTTGCGGCTCGACGATCGCATAGAAGTTGCCGCCGTATGCGACATCGAAACGAATTTCGCCGAGACCATCGACTTCCACCGACAGGTCCTCAGAATGCAGATACGACGCCACATTGGTGAGCTGCACCGAATCGACATGTTCGCCATTCGTGCGATAGCGCGACTAGGCGTATCGAGGCGCAGCACGCCCGGCTCGCGGGGCCGCACGAGGCTATTTTCGATGGCTGTCGTCACCTTACCGATGGTGACGTGTCCGCACATCGGCAGGCAGCCGCTCACTTCGATAAAGAGGGATCGCGAAATCGCAGTCGTCGCGCGTCGGCGGATAGAGGGATGCTGCCCGACATCACTTCATATCCGCGCGGCTCGAACATCAGCGCGGTGCGAATCCAGTCGTACTCGCGCAGAAAATGCGCGCGCCGCTCGGTCATGTTCGCGCCGTGCAGCGGCGGCGCGCCGTTCGCGACCACGCGCACCGGATTGCCGCACGTGTGTCTGTCGATACAGAAGAAAGTGGACTTCATTGCGCGAGCGCCCGCACGGTCGCCAGCGCCTTTTCGACGATCTCGATGGTGCGCTGACGCTCCTCTGCCTTCGAGCACGAGACGCGGCGCCTTCACGTATTCCACATAGCCCGCCGTGATGTTTTCCGCGAGCTTGATGTTGATGTACTGCACGAGCTTGACGTGCGTATCGAGATGGAACAGGTCGATCAGCACGCGATAGAGCGCGCGGGCCTTGTCGTATTCGCCGTTCACCGCGAGCTTCAGCAGTTCGACGGATTCCTTCGGCACGGCGTTCGCCATGCCCGACACCCAGCCGCCCAGCGCAACCGATTCGAGCACGAGATCGTCGACGTCGCACAGCACCGTGAAGTGATCGCCGAAACGCGCGAAGAGATCGGTGACGCGCGTGGTGTCGTAGGTCTCGATCCTTGATCGCGACGATGTTCGCCTCGCTCTGCAATTGCGCGAGCAGATCGGGATGCAGATCCACGCCGTAGCCGCGCGGATTATTGTAGAGCATGAGGCCGAGCTTCGTCGAGCGCGCGATGCTCCGATAATATTCGACCGTTTCGCGATCATCCGAGCGATACGTGAGGCCCGGAAACACCACCAGTCCTTGCACGCCTATTGCTTCGGCATCCTTTTCAAACTGGATCGCGTTCGCGGTGTTCAGTTCGGCGGCCCCGGAGATGACCGGCATGCGGCCCTTCACCGTTTCGACGGCGATCGGCGCGCTTTTCTTCCGGCGTGAGTTGCGCATTCTCGCCGACCATGCCCATCATCACGACGCCGCCGACGCCGTTGTCAATCAGCCGGTTCAGGTCGATCGAGATGGCCTCGCGATCGAGCGAGCCGTCGCTCCTGAGCTTGGTCGTGACTGCCGGAAAAACGCCTTCCCATTTCACTTGCATGTGAGTTTCCTCTATCGATCGAAAATGCGGTCAGGTATCGGTTAAGTATCGAAGCGAGAAATCGAATACGGGGTGAGCGGCCCGCGCGGCGTGCGCTTTGCGAGCACATCGGCAACGAGCGCCGCTGTAGTTGCGGATTGCGTCAGTCCCAGATGGCCGTGACCGAATGCATAGACGACGCTCGGCACGCGTGGCGATGCGTCGATCACCGGCAGCGAATCCGGCGTCGCGGGGCGATTGCCCATCCACTTCACGGCATCGGTCGTGTCGATGGCGGGCAGAAAGCACTTGCCGAGTTCGAGCAGCGCGTCGCTGAGCCGATAGTTCGCGGGCGCTTCCAGCCCCCGCGAATTCCGTCGCGTCGCCGATGCGCACGCCCACATCCAGCGGCAACGCCACGAACTTGCGCTCCGCGAAAATCACTTCCCGCGACAGGTCGATGCCGTGCTTCGGCAAGGTCGCGTTATAGCCGCGCTCGCTTTCGAGCAGCACGGCGGCGCCAGCGGCGCGGCCCACGCGCCCGCCGCCACGACGATGCGCCGGCCCGTCACGCGCTGGCCATCGGCGAGCACGACGGTGGCCAGCGCATCGATCGCTTTGGCCGCGCCGACGACGAAGCGCGCGCCGAGTGCCCGCACGCGCTCGCGCCGTCGTGCAGCGCCGCCCACGTGCATGCGAGCCTGACGATGCCCGCGCCGATCACGACCACATCCGGTGTGCGACGTTCGGCTCGTTCATGTCGGCACGCGCGATTTGATGAGCTTGTCGTCGACCGCTTCGCACCACGTATCGGCCAGCGTGAAGCCGGTCTGGAAGCGATCGGTCGGATCGACGCCTACTTGCGAAATCGCCGTGATCCACGCCTGACCCGACACGACCGGCACGACGGCGGCCACATCGCCCAGACGCGTGACGGACTCGATGCGGCTTTCGAACACGGAACCGGTGATCGACTCGTGCACGAAGGTCTTGCCGACGCCGATCTGCCCTTTCGCGTGCATCACCGCGAGACGCGCGGACGTGCCGGTGCCGCACGGCGAACGGTCGCATCGTCCCGGTGAGACGATCACCGTATTGCGCGCCTGACTACGCCGTTTTCGCGCGTGAGTGGCATCACGAATTCGGTCATTGTGATGCCCTTGATGAGCGGATTCAGCGGATGCGGCGATGGCAACTGCTCCGCCGCCGCGGCCTTGATGATCTGCCCGAGCTCGCAGAGTTCGCGCTTCATCGGGCGTGATGCGAAAGCCGAGTTTCTCCGCGTCGACGATCACGTAGGTCATGGCCGCCATAGCCGACATCAACCGTCAGCGTGCCTACTCCCGGCACTTCGATGGTCTTGTCGAGATGATTCGCGAACGCTGGCTGATTGGTGAATTCGACCTTCGTCACCTTGCCGTTCTCGCATGCGGAGCGCAAATGGACGAGACCGACGGGCGATTCGAGCACGAGCTCCGTGACCGGTTTCTGCATCGGCAGGATGCCGGTTTCGAGCAGCACGGTGGCGACGCACATCGTGTTGGAGCCGGACATCGCCGGATATTCGGTCGATTCCGCGATGACGTAGCCCATTTGCGCGCGCGGATCGGTGGGCGGCAGCAAGAAGTTGACGGTCTGGTTCGCCGAGCCGCGCGGCTCGAAAATGCAGATGCGCCGCCGATCACCTGCGCGAGCAGCACAATCCACGCGGCTTTGTATTCGAGCATCAGGGAAGATCGGATACGGCAGCACGAGAAACGCGATGGCGGCCGAACGCGTAGATCGGCTTGCGGCCGTAGCGGTCGGACAGCGCGCACCAGAAAGGAATCGTGGCTGTCATCACGAGCATGCCCGCCATGTTGATCCACAGCGCTGACAAGGCATTGAGTCCGACGTACTTCGTCGTGAACGACGGCAGATAGTTGAGCAGCACGTACAGCGATACCGTCCACACCACGATCACGAGAGCATGCCTGCAGGCCGAGCAGCGCGGGCGTGCGCGACGGCGGCGTGGTGTCGGTGGCCTGTTCGTAGACGGGGGTTTCGTCGCTGCGGCGGCGGATGATCCCAGCCGATCGGCCCGATGATCAGCGTGCCGATCACGAACGGCACGCGCCAGCCCCAGTCGAGCATCGCCTGCGGACTGGGCAGCATCGTCATGAGCGCGGCGACGCCCGGAGCCGAGCAGCATGCCGCCGAGCGTGCTGCATTGCTGGAAGCTGCCATAGAAGCCACGCCGGTTCTGTGGCGCCCATTCGACAAGATACGCGACCGCATTGCCGAGCTCGCCGCCGACAGACAGGCCCTGAAACATACGCGCACAGACGAGCAGCACGGGCGCGGCAAGTCCGATGGTCGCGTAAGACGGGATCAACGCCATGAGCAGCATGGCGACGGCCATCAGCGGCATGACGAAGGTGAGCGTCCACTTGCGGCTTTTCTTGGCGCCGAGCCAGCCGAAGATGATCGCGCCGAGCGGCCGAGCGGCGAAGCCTAGTCCGAACGCGCCGAAGGTGCCCAGCATGGCGGCGAATTCGTCGCCGGCGGGGAATATCGCTTTTGCGATGACGGTGGCGAGGAATGCGTACATGCTGAAATCGAACCATTCGAGCACGTTGCCGACGATGGCGGTCACGGCGCGGCTGGTCTGGGACGACATCTTCGGGCGATTGCTCGCCGCATATGGATGGGCGACGGCTTGGGCACGGTCGGTCATGGTGGCTCCCGGGCGGGTCGAGGGGTTCAGCGTGGGTCTGACATGGGACGATTGTGCGCGGGTTTTTTTGATTGAATCAAGGATGTTAGATTCAGTATATTTTTAAATAGCTTCGGAACGCCTGACGTGATTTGGTTGTTTGCAAACGAAACCTGAACCGGTGCAAAGAAACCTGAACTGAGAGCACCTTGCCGCTCGAACGTTTGCAAATAAATCTGTTCCCAGCGCCCTAATCCATTGATTGCACGGCAAGTTACTCCCACTTTCACACGTCCATTTTTTGCAACCCTGCCGCTTCACCGAACATGCCGTCTGCATCCAAGACCGTCTGTCCTTGCGGTCAGCCGATTCGCAAGATATTGGGGTCAATGAAATCAATGACTTGCGCACATTTTTGCAAACAAAACTGGACCTGAAGATCGTGTTTGCAATTGAGACCTGTATTGGTCGCCGCAACTGCGTATCCACAAAAGCCGCGCCGCCTCGCGCCTGATCGAGTCAGTCCCGCTTGGACAAGCGTTCTCCTTGCCCGGATGACATCTAACTACGCGGTCGCGTCGGGTTCGCTGTCTCTCGCTTAAATTGACGGTCCATCTTCAGGAAGAGAATCACGCTCACGCAAACAAATCCGCGACCCTGACTGGCCACCCTCATCCCAAAAGAGCAGCGAGATCTCAGTCGCTGCGATTCTCGAACTCCTGGCAACTCCGCCCGTCAGCAACGGACGCGGATGCTGCATGCGATGCACTCATTCGAAAGCTTAATCACGTTGGAGGCAATGCCT
>JAQFVJ010000092.1 GCA_029439525.1 Caballeronia sp. BR6202001591004 | reverse complement strand
ATGACCTCAACTTCCTGAACCGCCCGGTGCGGACCCGCGCCGGGTGGTGTGGCAAGGGGGCACAGTCAGCGTTGACTGTCCCCTATGGCGATCTCATTTGCCTGTTGAACGATTGAATATCATGTGATGTGCTTTCCCCAGAATGGCGATCAAAATTGAAAGTACTCGGGTAAAAAAATTCGCTCGCTCTGAAGTTGCCAGACTGTGATTGCAGAATTCGCAGGCGCGGGATAAATCACACGCGAGGCGCTGCCTCGTCCTAGCGATTTCCCTTTCTTCCCTTTCTTCCCTGTCGATGCCTCGACTAATTGGTCAAAAACTGATTGGTCAAAAACTGATCATCGTTGATTCGTCGCTGACTTCTCCGACTTAAACTCGTCGGCCGCCGCGACTTCGGGCGGTACGCTTGTTAATAAGGAGAATAAATAAGGTGAACATTTTTCAGGCAGTTAATTCCGCGTATAAGAAACGCCAACTTTAAGGAGGGCAGGGCTTGGCGGGCGGAATATTGGTATTTTTCGCTTTTCGTCGGCATCGTGAGTTTCATGTATGAGAAGGGGGTGCATGGTGATCCGTTTGACTCTGTCGGGGGCGTTATCTGCTGGATTATCGCAGTCTCGACGATCGTGCCCAACTTCGCTGTGACGGTACGACGCCTCCATGATATCGATCGGGCTGGTGGCTGTTGGTTGGCGCTATCCCGATAGTTGGCCAGATCCTTATGCTGATCTGGTTGACTACACGCGGGACGGCCGGTTACATATCGGTTCGGCGACGATCCGTTGCCCCCATTTTTTAACCGCATCCGACATTTTCGTGGCCGTGTTGCTGGTCCACGACGCGGTGCCGTTTCATTATCCTATCCAATATATAAAAGAAATCATATGATAAATATCAATAGTATTCGGTGGGATTTCCCTCGTCAGCCGTATTCAGCGGCGCCGCTCATCGACGAGGACTCCATGAACGTCCACACGCCCGCTTCTCGCTGGGAATTCCTGCGAAATGTCGCGATGCGCATTCTCGCCGATTTCGCGCACGCCGTCGTTTGAACGCTCGCACGGTTTAACGGATTCATCCCAGGCAAACGCAAAAAACGCACTTTCAGTAGCACCACGATGACGACCCAACGACTCACGACCGCAGCAAGCGCGCCCGTCGGCGACACCAGAATTCGCAGACCGCCGGCCCGCGTGGCCCGATCACGTTGCAGGACTTCTGGCTGGTCGAAAAACTCGCGCACTTCGATCGCGAAGTGATTTCCGAGCGCCGCGTCCACGCGAAGGGTTCGGGCGCGTTCGGCACCTTCCGCGTGACGCACGACATTTCGAAGTACACCAAGGCGAAGCTTTTCTCTGCGATCGGTAAGGAAACGCCGATCTTCATCCGCTTTTCGACGGTCGCGGGCGAGCGCCGCGCGGCCGATGCCGAGCGCGACGTGCGCGGCTTCTCGATCAAGTTCTACACGGAAGAAGGCACAACTGGGACGTGGGCGGCAACAACACGCCGGTGTTTTTTATCCGCGATCCGCTCAAGTTTCCCGACTTCATCCACACGCAGAAGCGCGATCCGTACACCAACATGCGCAGCAACGTCGCCGCGAGGGATTTCTGGTCGCGTCATCCGGAATTGCTGCATCAGGTGACGATCCTCATGAGCGATCGCGGCATTCCGAAGAACTATCGGCAGATGCATGGCTTCGGTTCGCACACGCTCTCGTTAATCAACGACGACAACGAGCGCTTCTACGTGAAGTTCCACTTCAAGTCGCAGCAGCCGCTCGAGAACTACACGGACGCCGAAGCCGCCGCGGTGGTCGCCGGCGACCGTGAAAGCGCGCAGCGCGATCTCGTCGAGAACATCGACAACGGCAACTTCCCGCGCTGGCATTTCCGCATTCAGGTGATGACGGAAGAACAGGCCGCGAAGTCGCGAATGAACCCGTTCGACATTACCAAGGTGTGGCGCACAAGGACTATCCACTGATCGACGTGGGCACGATCGAACTGAACCGCAACGCGCAGAACTACTTCGCGGATGTCGAACAGGCCGCGTTTACGCCGGCGAACGTGGTGCCGCGTGGTGCCGGGCATCCGCTTCTCGCCGGATCGCCTGTTGCAAGGACGGCTGTTCTCGTACGGCGATACGCAGCGCTATCGTCTCGGCATCAACCATCACCAGATTCCGGTGAATGCGCCGCGCGCGCCGATCGCCAACACGTTTCATCGCGATGGCGCGATGCGCACCGACGGCGTCAACCTCGGCGGCCGCGTCAACTACGAGCCGAACCGCTTCGGCGAATTCCGCCAGGACGCGAGCGTCAACGAGCCGCCGCAGGCCGGGGGCAAGGCGTATCGTTACGATCATCGCGAGGACGAGGACTACTACAGCCAGCCGGCCGCTTTGTTCGCGCTGTTCGATGCTGCGCAACGCGAACGCTTCTTCGGCAATATCGCGCGCCATATTCACGGCGTGCCGAACGAGATCGTCGCGCGGCAGATCGGGCATTTCCGCCGCATCGATCCGGCTTATGCGCAGGGTGTCATCGATGCGCTCGCGAAGCTCGGGCAGCACATCGCTCAGGCGGTCGATCAGATCGAGGCGACGAGCCGCAATGCATCGCGCGGCGTGCGCGGCGCGATGGCGTTCGGCATCGTGGCGGCGGCGTATGGAATCGTGATCGCGAGCGGCGTCGTCGGCGCCTGAGCACGGGGCATTCGCGTAGCGTCGGGCGATGTTTCGCCATCAGGCGTTCCCCGTTTCTACGTTAAACTGTCGAACGCTCAAAACGCCGCGCAGCGGGACTTCGCGAAGCTGTCGTCGATTCCGGAAGCGGACGGCGTGCCGTCGGCGGAAGACATGATCCGTCAACTGGTGGAAGGCCAGGAAGCTGTCGTGCGCACCGCGCGAAATCTTCCCGACTACGGAAGCCGCCAGCGACGAGCCGACCGCCGACCCCTGTTCACGCAACGCATGCAGACGCATGAGAAGATCGCGTGGATGCTGCGCGTGATGCTGGCGTACAGCTGTCCTGCGTCCGAGCGCTAAGAACCCCGCGATCCAGCGGGGTTTTTGCTTTTGAGGCCTATCCTGCACGCTGTTCTAAAATAAGGCGTCGCGAATTTCTGCATCGGTGCCCGCCATGCTCGCCCGCTTTCCGCTTTACATGTGCCTCGTGCGCCTTGATAAACCTATCGGCAGCCTCTTGCTGCTGTGGCCGACGCTCAACGCGTTGTGGATCGCATCGAACGGCCGTCCGTCGCTGATGCTGCTCGTCATCTTCGTGATCGGCACCATCCTCATGCGATCGGCGGGCTGCGCCATCAACGATTACGCCGACCGCGACTTCGACCGCTACGTGAAGCGCACCGCCGAGCGGCCGATCACCTCGGGCAAGATCAAGGCATGGGAAGCCGTGGCGCTGGCGGCGGTGCTGGCGCTGATCGCGTTTCTGCTGATTCTTCCGCTCAACACGCTCACGAAGGAACTGTCGGTGTTCGTGTTGTTCGTCGCGGGCTCGTATCCGTTCACCAAGCGCTTCTTCGCAATCCCGCAGGCATATCTCGGTATCGCATTCGGCTTCGGCATTCCGATGGCCTTTGCCGCCATTCAGGACCATGTGCCGATGCTCGCGTGGATCATGCTCGTCGCCAACGTGTTCTGGTCCGTTGCCTACGACACTGAATACGCGATGGTCGATCGCGACGACGATATCAAGATCGGCATCCGCACATCGGCGCTGGCCTTCGGGCGTTACGATGTCGCCGCCGTCATGCTGTGCTATGCGGTGACGCTGGCGATTTATGTGGGCATCGGCATCGCACTCGGCTTCAGCTGGGTGTACTGGCTCGGCTGGCTCGCGGCGGCCGCGTGCGCGATCTATCACTATGGGTTGATTCGCAATCGCGAACGCATGGCGTGCTTCGCAGCCTTCAGGCACAACAACTGGCTCGGCGGCATGTTGTTCGCGGTCATCGCGCTGCATTACGCGCTTGGGCGTTGATTGGCGGATGACGATCGCTCTCTCTCGATCGATCGTTTTGGAAACGACAACGATTGCTCGATTTTTGACGCATTTAAGCGTTGCCTTACAAGAGTAAAGCGTTCAGACTGAGTGGTGATTTTATTTTGCATTCTTGATTAAATGACTTTCCCTGAGCGTCCAATCGCTTTCATTTTTGCCGCATCGAATCACGGCACGATGATCGTCAACTGCAACGATTACGCCGTTCAGCAACAACAAAGCTTCGGCGTCGGCCTGCAAATCCTCGAGAATTCCTGTTTCGACGCCAGCGAAGTCCAATTCGTGCTTCGCCTGCTCGAGTTGGGTCGCCGCTATTTCGGCGACGGCGTGTTCGCCATCGACGGCGGCGCGAGTATCGGCGTGCATTCCATCGAATGGGCGCGCTTGATGCACGGGTGGGGGCCGCGTCCTGAGCTTTGAGGCGCAGGAAATCGTCTATTACGCGCTGGCCGGCAATCTCGTACTGAACAATTGCCTCAATGCGCACGCGAAACTCGCGGCGCTCGGCGAAGCGGTGGGGGAGATCACCATTCTGCAGCCGGATTATCTCGAGTCGGGCAGCTTCGGCAGTCTCGAGCTGCGGCAGCGCGAGCACACGCAGCACATCGGCCAGGACATTTCATACGATGCGAGCGCAAGTGTGACCATGCCCATGGTCAGTATCGACTCGCTGAATCTTGAGCGCGTCGACTTCCTCAAGATCGATGTCGAAGGCATGGAACTAGATGTGTTGCGCGGCGCGCGGCAAACCATCGCGCGATGCAAGCCGGTCCTGCTGCTCAAATGGCTCAAGAGCGATGAGAACGCCATCCGGCAGGTTCTGGGTGAGTTCGGCCGAGAAGTTTCATTCGGTCGAGCCGAACGTGCTTCGCCCTCCATCGCGACGATCCGCTTGCCGGTCACGTCGTCGAGCGAGACCGGGTCGTGTACATCGACTGATGCCCGCGGCGGCCCGGATATACCGCCGCGCGATCCACGTCACGCCGCGCCGAATTCGTCGCCCATTTCCTTCACGCGCGCCTGCGCGGCTAGCGCGCCGCGCACGATGGCGTCTTTCACGCCTTGCGCATCGAAAGAGGTGAGCGCTGCGGCCGTCGTGCCGCCTTTGGACGTCACACGCTCGCGCAGCACGCTCGCCGGTTCGCCGGATTGCGCCGCCAGTTGCGCCGCGCCCGTGAATGTGGCGACCGCAAGCGCGTGGCCTTGCGCTTCGTCCATGCCGAGCTGGCGCGCGGCTTCCTGCATCGCTTCGATGAAATAGAACACGTACGCTGGACCGCTGCCGGAAATGCCGGTCACGGCGTCGAGCATCGATTCGTCATCGAACCAGACGGTTTCGCCGACCGCTTCCAGCATTCGTGAGGCGAGCGCTTTCGATGCGTCGCTGACGCCGGGCAGCGCGGCCAGCCCCGTCACGCCCATGCCGATGAGCGCGGGCGTGTTCGGCATCGTGCGTACGATCTGCGTGTAGCCGTTCAGCCAGCGCGACAGATCGCTCGCGCGGATGCCGGCAGCGATGCTGATGATCGTCTGCTTCGACAGATGCGGCGCGAGTGCTTCCGCGACGCTCTTGAGCACCTGCGGCTTCACCGCGAGCACGATGGCGTCGACAGCCGCGAGCTTGCCGTCGATGGCCGCGCCCGTCGCGATGCCGAACTGCTTCGCGGTGCGCTCGCGCGCTTCGTTGTTGATATCGATGGCATAGACGCCCAACGGCGACGTGCCGCGCTTGATGAGCCCGCCGATGAGCGCGGCCGCCATATTGCCGCCGCCGATGAATGCGATTTTCATGTGCCTGGAGAGTTTAGTGAGAGTAGTCGCGTTTGCCGAAGATCGCGGTGCCGATGCGCACCATCGTCGCGCCTTCGAGCACGGCGGCTTCGAGATCGGCGGACATGCCCATCGACAGCGTGTCGAGCGTGAGGCCATCGGCGCGCAGCGTGTCCATCAGTTCGCGCAGACGTTTGTGCGGCACGCGCTGCGCGTCGAGTGTTTCAGCTGGTTCAGGAATCGCCATCAGGCCGCGCAATCGCAAGCCGGGCAGTGCCGCGACCGCATGCGCGAGCGCAGCGGCTTCGTTTGGTTCGACGCCGCTCTTCGATTCCTCGCCGCTCATGTTCACCTGAATGCAGACGTTGAGCGCGGGCGCGCCTTCGGGCCGCTGCGCTGACAGCCGCTCCGTGATCTTCAGACGGTCGATGGAATGCACCCAGTCGAACTGCTCGGCGACGAGCTTCGTCTTGTTCGATTGCAGCGGTCCGATGAAATGCCATTCGATGTCGCCGCGCAGATCGACCAGCTCCGCGATCTTCGCGATGCCTTCCTGCACGTAGTTCTCGCCGAACGCGTGCTGGCCGGCGTCGAAGGCGGCGCGCACATCGTCGGCGGGAAAGGTCTTGGAGACGGCGAGCAGCGTCACGGACGCGGGATCGCGCGAGGCGTCGTGCGCGGCCTGGGCGATACGCTGCCGGACTTCTTCGAGATGTTGGGCGATGGACATGCTTCACACGGCGTAAAAAGCGATCCGCTCATTATACGAACCGCTCATCCGTAGATCAGCTGCTCCAGCAGTTGAATTCAGTGCGTAACGTAACGGACGTCGACGTGCCGCTCTGCAAGTGCGCGATGCAGCCGATGTTCGCCGACACGATCACCTGCGGCTCGTTTTTTCCAGCCGGTCGAGCTTCTGGTTGCGCAGCGTGTACGACAACTTCGACTGCAACACCGAATACGTGCCCGCCGAGCTGCAACACAGATGACTGTCCGCGGGCAAACGCATTTCAAGGCCGAGCGCGGTCAATAACTGCTCGACGCGTCCGCGAATCTGCTGGCCGAGCTTCATCGCGGGCGTGAAGATCGTGCTGTTCGGCAACACGCTAGCGAGCAGGCGCCGTTGCAGGCGCTGCGTCAGCGGCCGATCGACTTTCTCTTCGGCGACCTTGCGGCCGATCTCGACCAGCCGTCCGTATTGCACGCCGGAAGGGCAGGTGCTTTCGCAATTGCGGCAGGTCAGGCAGCGGTCCAGATGCAGTTGCGTGCTGCGCGTGACGAGCGCACCTTCGAGCATCTGCTTCATGATAGATGCGGCCGCGCGGTCCGTCCAGCTCGTCGCCCAGCAGCTGATAGGTCGGGCAGGTCGCCGTGCAGAAGCCGCAATGCACGCACTTGCGCAGAATGCCTTCGGCTTTGTCGCCTTCTGCGGTGCCACGGATGAAATCGGCCAGATTGGTTTACATCGCTCGCTCGTTGGCTCTCGGTGGCTCGTTTACTCGATCGGTGACGATCAGAAATCCGGATACGGCCGCGCGCGATTGAAAATGCGCGCCGGGTCGAAGGCCTGTTTCAGGCCGCGATGCATCTTTATCAGCGGCGCGGGCAGCGGCGTGAACACGCCGGCGTTGCGGTCGTATGCACTGCCGGCGCGGAAGATCGTCGCGTGACCGCCCGCCTGCTTCGCACTGATGCGCACTGTCTGCGGATCGGTGTCAGTGATCCACCAGCGTTGCGCGCCGCCCCATTCCATCAATTGCGCGCCCGGCAGATGCAGTGGCTCCGCGATCGACGGCGGCGCCAGAGCGCCGAGCGCGGCTCGATCACCGCGAAGAACGGGTCCGTCTGTTCGCGCAGGCCGATCCAGAAGCGGTCGGCCTCGACGGCCTCGACCACTAGCCGAGCGTATTGCGTGCGCTCTTGACCGCCGCTTCCGCGCCCGCGAGACGCAACGCAAGCGTGCCGTCACGCCACGCGCTGCCGGTGATCGGCAACGCGTGACCGCCCCATTCGCTGAGCTTGCGCACGCCGTCGGTGGCGTGCATGTCGAACTTGAGCGTGGCTTCGGCGACCGGGCGCGGCAGCACCTTGATTGACTCCAGGATCAGCCCGAGCGTGCCGAGCGATCCCGCGAGCAGACGCGAGACGTCGTAGCCCGCGACGTTCTTCACCACCTGCCCGCCGAAGTGCAGCACGTGTCCCTGGCCGTTCATCACGACCGCGCCGAGAGCACAAAGTCGCGCGGTGCCCCGGTCCAGGCGCGTCGCGGTCCGGCGAGACCCGCCGCCGAGCGGCGCGCCGCGTCCGAAGTGCGACGGCTCGAAGGGCAACATCTGACCGTGCTCCCTGAGCGTCGCCTCGATCTTAGCAAGCGGCGTTCCGCTCCTGGCGGTGATGACGAGTTCCGCCGGATCGTGGGCGATGATGCCGCGATGCACGCGCGTATCGAGAATTTCGTCTTGCAGCGTCTGGCCATACCAGTCCTTCGTGCCACCGCCGCGCACGCGTAGCGGTGTGTCGCTTTCCGTGGCTCGCGCGATCCTCTCCGACCAGCCGGCGATGATGTCGTCCTGGTCCATTGGGTGTCCCGCGTACGTAATCTTTCTTTTGACGGCCGTCCGGTCGATTGTACCGGACGCTTAATCGCTCCACACTCGGAGAAACGTGGATAGCGGAACGCGCGCTGCCTCGGCGCGTGTTTCTGGGATTGGGCTATCCTGCGCGCTTGAAGCATCGATGTCATCTGCGAGTGAGTGCGCGTCGGGTCTGCGTTCGGTATGCGTCTGGCGTTTTCGCTCAGTGCGTGAACGTGAAGATTTTGCCCGGATTCATCATGTTTTTCGGATCGAGCGCGTGCTTGATGGTGCGCATCACATCGACGGCGTCCTCACCGTGTTCCTCGATCAGGAAAGCCCATATCTTGTGCAGGCCGACGATTTGCGCGCGCGTGCCGGTCTTGATGACGCGGCCATCGGCGGTGATGGCGGTCAGGCCGAGGACGTTTTCGCGCATGATGCCGTAGCGGACGGCGTTGGTGCCGGAGGCGCGCGTCGCGGTCATGCCGCCGATGCTGGCGTCAGCGCTTGGGTCGATCGGGAAGAACAGGCTGGTGTCCTTGAGCGCTTCGTTCAGTTGTTTGCGGAAGATGCCGGGCTGGACGGTGACGGTCAAGTCTTCGGCGTTGATCGAGATGACGTCCTTCATTTAGCTTAGGTCGATGGAGACGCCGCCTTGCACCGCGAGCAGATGGTCTTCGAGCGACGAACCATTGCCGTAGGGGATGATGGGCACGGCGTGTTCGGCGCAGAGCTTGATGATGGCTTGCACTTCGTCGGTGTTGCGCGCGAAGACGACGGCATCGGGCAATTGCGGGTCGAACGGGGATTCGTCGCGGCCGTGGTGTTCGCGGACGGCTTGTGCCGTGCTGACGCGGTCGGCGAATTTCGCTTTCAGGGCGTCGAGAAGCGCGGCGGGAAACGGGCGGCGGACGTTGCCGTGGAAGGATTGCGTTTCAGCGGGGTGGTTCACGGGTGTCTCCGGGCAGGCGGTTTTCTCTGTCGTTGGTGTTGGCCTTTGCTCACGGCGCTTTGGGGCGCTTGAGACGGCGGCTCCGATGCGAGGTTCGCGC
>JAQFVJ010000091.1 GCA_029439525.1 Caballeronia sp. BR6202001591004 | reverse complement strand
ACGCCGGCGCGGACGACTACCTCGTTAAGCCCTTCGATCTCGACGAACTCGGCGCGCGCATGCGGGCGCTGATCCGCCGTCACGCCGGACGCGGCGAATCGCTTGTGCGTCACGGCGAACTCGCGCTCGATCCGGTCGGCCATCAGGTGACGCTCGCGGGCAATCCGGTGGCGTTGTCGGCGCGCGAATTCGCGCTGCTCGAAGCGCTGATGGCGCGTCCGGGCGCCGTGCTGTCGAAGAGTCAGCTCGAAGAGAAAATCTACGGCTGGGGCGAGGAAATCGGCAGCAACACGGTCGAGGTGTACATCCACTCGCTGCGTAAGAAGCTCGGCGCGGACCTGATCCCAAAGTGCGCGGCCTCGGCTACATGGTCGCCAAGGACGCCTGATGCGGTCGATCCCCCGGCAATTGCTCATCTGTGGCTGCTCGCGCTTGTGATCGTCGGCGTGGGCTTCGCGGGATGGCTCATCTACCGGCAGGCGCTCGCCGGAGCCAACGAACTCTTCGATTACCAGCTTCAGCAGATCGCGGCAGCGTTGCCGTCCGAGCCGTTTTCTTCCGTGCTCAGTTCGCGCAGCGAGAGCGATGAAGTCGTCGTCATCCAGATATGGAATCGCAACGGCGTGCTGATGTACTACTCGCATCCGCGCGTCCTGCTGGCGCTGCATGCGGAACTCGGCTTCTCCACCGAAATGACGCCGCGCGGCGAGTGGCGCGTGTAGAGCGCGATCGTCGGCGACAACGTGGTGCAGCTCGCGCAGCCCTTGTCGATACGCAATCGCGTTGCGGCGGGCGTCGCGTGGCGCACGCTGTGGCCGCTCGTGGTGCTACTGCCGTTGCTCGGCGTCGCGACCTGGGTCATCGTCGGGCGCGGGCTGATGCCGTTGCAACGCGTCACGCGCGCGCTCGACACGCGCCATCCCGAAGCACTTGATCCGCTTTCCGACAAGCGTTTGCCGCAGGAAGTGCGGCCGGTCGTGCGCGCGCTGAATGCGCTGCTCGCGCGTCTGTCGACCGCGCTCGATACGCAAAAGGCCTTCGTCGCCGATGCCGCGCATGAGCTGCGCACGCCGCTCGCCGCAGTGCAGATTCAGGCGCAGCTCGTCGCGCGCGCATGACGATGACACGCGCCGCGAGGCGCTAGCGGACCTGCACGAGGGCATCGCTCGTGCGACGCGGCTGGTGGAGCAGTTGCTGGCGCTCGCGCGTTCGGAACCTGACGATCGGACGGCGCAGACGCCGGTGGATCTGAGCCCGCTACTCGACGATTGCGTGCGGCGCTACGTGCTCGTCGCGCAGGAGCGCGGCGTCGATCTCGGTGTCGAAACGAACGAAGCCGTGATCGTCAGCGGGGATGCCGAGGCATTGCGCGTGATGTTCGACAATCTCATCGATAATGCGACGAAATACACGCCGAAGGGTGGGCGCGTGGATGTCAGCCTGAAAATACAGGATGGACGTCCGGTCGTGGATATTTGGGATTCTGGACCGGGCATTCCTCAGGAAGAGCGAGAAAGGGTGTTCGATCGGTTTTATCGCGTAGGCGAAAGCGCGAATCGCGCGCGCACGGAGTCGCGGGCAGCGGGCTGGGGCTCGCCATCGTGCGGCGGGTCGCGGAGCAGCAGGGCGTTCGCATCGAACTCAGGGAATCACCGAGCGGCGGCTTGAGCGTTCTTCTGACGCTTTTTTCGGTTGCGCCGGCGAGCGCAAGCACTTCGAAGTAATGCAGTAAGTCGGCAGGCAAGAAGGGCGGCTTCCCGGAAGGGTTGCCGCCCTTCGTCGTTTGAAGTTCCCGCAGGATCGATCAATTTTTAAGAAAGCTTTCTTTAGGCGACGCCTCGTAACCTTCGTTCATCAGTCAAGCGTAATAAACACGCGTACCGTTCTGGAGCACACGATTAAAATCGAAGATCCTCACCCGCAGCGCCGTCATAGCGGCCCTCGCCGTTGCCTTGTCGGTGGGCTACGTGGCCGGTCATAACCATGTTCCCGCTCCGCAGGTCATCTCGTCCGCGCAGCCGCGATGATGCCCGCGCAAGCCGCCGCCAAAACCGGCATCCCCGATTTCTCCGGCCTCGTCGAAACGTACAGCACCGCCGTGGTGAACATCAGCGCGAAACACGTCGTGAAGGAGACTGCCGCGCGCCGTGGTAATGCGAATCAGGTGCCGATGAACCCAGATGATTCATTATATCAGTTCTTCAAGCGCTTCTACGGCAACGTGCCCGGCTTCGGCGGCGGTGATGGCGGCCCCGGCCCCGGCGCGGGTCGTCCGAGCGAAGGCCTCGGTTCGGGCTTCATCGTGAGCAGCAATGGCTACATTACATTCTCACCAACGCGCACGTCGTCGATGGCGCCAACGTCGTCACCGTCAAGCTGACGGACAAGCGCGAATATCGCCGAAGGTCATCGGCGCGGACAAGCAGTCGGACGTGGCGGTGCTGAAGATCGATGCGAAGAATCTGCCGACCGTCAAGATTGGCGATGCTAATGGCAGCAAGGTCGGTCAGTGGGTCGTCGCGATCGGCTCGCCGTACGGCTTCGACAACACGGTGACCTCAGGCATCATCAGCGCCAAGTCGCGCGCGCTGCCGAACGAGAACTACACGCCGTTCATCCAGACCGACGTGCCGGTGAATCCGGGCAACTCGGGCGGTCCGCTGTTCAATCTGCAAGGCGAAGTGATCGGCATCAACTCGATGATCTATTCGCAGACACGGGCGGCTTCCAGGGCTTGTCGTTCGCGATCCCGATCAACGAGGCCAAGGTCAAGGACACGCTCATCAGAACCGGCCATGTCGATCGCGGCCGTCTCGGCGTGACGGTGCAGGGCATGAATCAGACGCTCGCGAATTCGTTCGGCATGAAGTCGCCGGCGGGCGCGCTCGTCAGCTCGGTCGAGCCGGGCGGTCCGGCCGCGAAGGCCGGCTTGCAGCTGGGCGACGTCATCACCGCGTTGAACGGACAGCCGGTGGCGGATTCGACTTCGCTGCCGTCGGAGGTCGCGGGTCTGGCTCCCGGCACGTCGGCCAAGGTGACGGTGTGGCGCGACAAGGGCTCAAGGACATCGACGTGACCATCGGCGCTCTGAAGGACGCGAAGGTCGCTAGCGCGAAGACCGGCGGCGACGATAGCGGCGCGGCGGCGCAGGACACGCGTCTGGGTGTCGCGGTGCGGCCGCTCACGCCGGAAGAGAAGCAGCAGGCGTCGGTGTCGCGCGGGCTGCTCGTGCAGCAGAGCAAAGGCGCGGCGGAAAGCGCGGGCATTCAGCCGGGCAACGTGATCCTCGCGGTGAATGGCCAGCCGGTCACCACGCCGCAGCAGTTGAAGACGATGGTCTCGCACGCCGACGACAGCATTGCGTTGTTGATCCAGCGCGACAACGCGCAGATTTTCGTGCCGGTCGATCTCGGATAAATCGCGCAGATACGCGATGCGGGCACGAAGCATGCTTCTGCTTCTCCGGCACCCCATCGCGTGATCGTCGCGCATCGGGCTCGACAACGATCCAGTAGCTGGCAGCCCCGCGCGCAGCGGCATCGGAAAAAGGAGCAAACCACATGACGAAGAACAAGACGGGCAAGCTCGCCGCCACGCTGATCGCGGCGGCGCTCACCGCCGGAATGGCGAGCGGCGCATGGGCGCAAGGCTTCGGGTGTCACGACGGGCGGCACATCGAGCGACATGAGCCGCGCTGGGCGGCGGGTTGCCGCAAATCCAACAGCAGGGCGACATCTCCTATACGTCCGGCGGCGTCGGACTCGACGAATCCACGCGTTGCAGCGCGAACAGGCGCACTGGCCGCTGTCGATGCGCTTCACCGGCCCGACTGCGGACTATCCTGTCGAACGTGCATGTGCGCATCGTCGGCAAGAGCGGCGAAGTGCTGAGCGCTGAGGCGATGGGCTCCTATATGCTGGTCAAGCTGCCCGCGGGCAGCTACACGGTCTACGCGAAGTACAAGGATCAGGAAAAGAAGCAGATGGTGAGCGTGTCCGGCCCCGGCAAGGCCAAGGCGGCGTTCCACTGGAGCATCCAGTAAGCGCGTAGCGCCTGTCCAGCCAGCGCGTGCGGGGCCGTGAAATCTGCTCACTCCGGCCGCGCGAAGTTTGTCTCATAATGAAGCCACGGGTGGTTGGCTGCCCGTGGCTTCATTGTTTCGCGGTGCAGCCGGAGGGCCTGACGATGAGCACGGATCTGAACGACGATCACGAAGCGGCGCAGCGCCTCGAGGTCACGCCGAATGCCCACCGATGCCGCGTGATCCATCACGGCGTCACTTACGCCGACACGCACGCGGCGTTGACGCTCGCCGAAACGGGCCAGGAGAGCGTGCACTACTTTCCGCGCGCGGACGTCAACATGGTGCGGCTCGAACGATCGATTCACACTTCGCACTGTCCGATCAAGGGACAAGCCACGCACTAGCATTTGCTGACCGAAGACGGACCGGTCGAGAACGCCGCCTGGAGCTACAAGGCGCCGTCCGACGCTGCCGCGCCGATCAAGGCTTATCTCGCTTTTTATCGCTCGCGCGTCGATTCGCATCGACGAGACTTCCTGAGCCAGCCGCCGTACAGACGCAGCACGCGTTTCACGCGATAACGAAACATGCGGTCCCGGCTCCGGAGGCTCGGATGGAAGTCACTGAAGCGTTGCGCATTCCGCTCGACCCGCGCGGCGCACGTCCGCGACGCGCTCGCCGATCTGACGCTCCTGCGTGCGAGCCTGGACAATTGCAAGTCCTTCACACGCACGCCGAACGGCGAATACGGACTGACGCTGGTCATGCCGCTCGGCGCGTTGCGGGCGCGCTACGAGATTCGCGTGCACAAAGCGGGGCGCACGCCGAAGCCGAAGATCTAACGCCGGCGGACGATGCGCTCTACGCGAAAACCCTCAGCTTCAAGGCGCGCGGCGAGGGGCGTCGGTTCGTTGCGCGGGCAGATCGCCGTGGCGCTCACTGCCGATGACGACGACGGCGCGACGTGGATCGAATACACCGTGTGGGCGACCGTGTCCGGCCCGCTCGCCGGCTTGCCACCGCACCAGATCGAAAACGTACTGCGCGAAGTCGCGGACGATTTCTTCGCTGAATTCTGCGAAGTGGTGCGCGCGAAGCACGGCCTGCCGTCGGTGCGCGGGGTCGAGGAGCGGTGGCACGTTTTCCTGCGTCCCGGCGCGATGGCCGCGGTGATGTCGCGACGTTCGGGCGCGACGGCGCGCGCTGCACGGACACACCGGCGATCTGGCCGCGAGCGGCGTGCTGCGGCATCGGCTGCCGGGACACGGCTTCATGCATCGGCGGGAGCATGCGCCGGAGCATCATCCGTTCCGGCTGCCGGGCTGGGCGTGGACGACGATGCTCGTCTGCGTCGCGCTGTTCGCGTTCTTCGCGCCGAGGATCGGACTGCAGTAAGGCCTGCAATAAGCACGAACATCGCACTGCGACGATAATCGCTTGATTCAAATCACAGAATCACACAAACGGAACGAACCATGCCGCGCCCTGATTGTCATCGACGTGCAACGAGGTACGTAACCGGCAATCTGCCGATCGAATATCCCGATGTGAACGTGTCGCTTGCCAATATCGGTCGCGCGATGGGTGCCGCCGAAAACCACGGCGTGCCGGTCGTGACCGTGCAAAATTTCGCGCCCGCGACGGCGCCGATTTTCGCGTGCGGCCGCAGGGCGCGGAATTGCACGAAACGGTGACATTCGCGCCTGCGCGCATTACGTCGAAAGGGCGCTGCCGAGCGCGTTCGCCGGCACCAATCTCGCCGACTGGCTGAAAACGCACGACATCGACACGATCGCGATCGCCGGCTACATGACGCACAACTGCGACGATTCCACCGTGAGGCAGGCCGTGCATGCGGGGCTGGCCGCAGAATTCCTCGTCGATGCGACCGGCGTCGTGCCCTATGAAAACCGCGCGGGAAAGGCGAGCGCGGAAGAAATTCACCGCGTTCTTCACCGTGGTGATGCAATCGCGCTTCGCCGCCGTGCTGACCACCGACGAGTGGATCGCCGCGCTCGACTCCGGCGAGCCGCCCGCGTGCAACAACATCTACGCGTCGAATCAGAAGGCGCGCTTCGGCTCGCGGTAAGTGGCGCCGGAACGCGCGTCAGGCTGCGGACGGCAACAACAGCGACGGACTGCAGCACAGCGCTTCGAAGCAGGCGTCGAGCAGCGCTTCGGTGTCGCGCTCCGGCTTGACGTTCTCGGGCAGCATCAGCGAGTCGTGCAAGATGCCGCTGAACATGCAATGCAGCATCAGCATGGCGCGGCGCGTGTCGAGCCGCGCCGGAAGCTGCTTCTTGTCGACGGCATTGCGCAGCACGCACTCGATGCGCTCCATGCCGTCGCGCATGGTGTTCTGGTGCCGCTCGCGCACCGGGCCCATCTCCTCGATGAATTCACATTTCATGAAGAGAATGTCGAACACGCGACGGCGCTGCTCGTCGGTGGTGATGTTGCGCATGCAGTAGATGAACAACTCGCGCAGACGCGCGAGCGGGTCTTCTTCCTTGCCGTCGAGTATGGATTCGACCAGTTCGTCGAGCGGTAGGAGACTGCGATCGAACATCGCGTTGAAAAGATCGCTCTTGTTGGCGAAGTGCCAGTAGATTGCGCCGCGCGTGACCCCTGCCGCGTGTGCGATATCCGCGAGCGTTGTGCGTGATACGCCTTTCTCGAAAAACACGCGCTCGGCGGCGTCCAGCACGCGATTTCGTGTCTCCTGCGCTTCTTCCTTGGTTCGTCTGACCATGATGTGCGGTTGCCAGCCATCTCCCCCCTCCCGGATGTCTCGCCCGACTGCCGGTACTGCGGCCGATTTTTCGAAAATCTGTCTAAATTAGATGTTCAAGCTGATTGGATGTTCAAGTGAATTTCACCTAACGCCATGTAAGATTTAAGGCGAACGTTTTTTACATTCATTCGAGTATGTATATACAATACTACCCACTGACCAGTAGGCCCAAGTTTCATCGGTAGTCGGAAGGAGCTGTCAGCGCAGAACTTGCACTGCGGTTGAATTTTGAGATAGTCCGTTCTGTCCATTTCAATTGCCGTCGGCGGCGCGTGTCGAGCGCCGGCGCGGACCCGAAATCAAGCCGGCCCGGCCGGCGTTTGCGCTACTGGTCTCAATGCTTTGGTCAGCGTCTCGCGACGCTCGTGCGCGGCTTCGCCCGAGGAAGGCCGCCGCGCACCCACTTCACTCTCAGTCTTTGACAGAGGTCGCTTCATGCGCGTCGAACGGGTTCCATTCCGCTTAATCACCGCCGCGACGGCTGCCGTTTTTCTGGCCGCCTGCGGACAAAAACAGTCAACACCTCCGCCGCAAACGCCCGAAGTGGGCGTCGTCACTGTGCAACCGACGACCGTGCCGGTCATCGCCGAACTGCCGGGCCGCACCAGCGCGTTCCTCAACGCGCAGGTCCGCGCGCGGGTCGACGGCATCGTGCTGCGCCGCGAGTTCACGGAAGGCGACGACGTCAAGCAGGGTCAGCGTCTGTACAAGATCGATCCGGCGCCGTATATCGCCACGCTGAACACCGCCAAGGCATCGTTTGCGAAGGCGCAGGCGAACCTCGCGTCGCAGAACGCGCTGGCGGCGCGCTACAAGGTACTGGTCGCGGCCAACGCGGTCTCGAAGCAGGACTACGACAACGCCGTGGCCGCGCAAGGTCAGGCGGTAGCGGACGTCGCTTCGGCGAAGGCGGCGATCGACACGGCGCAAATCAACCTTGGCTACACCGACGTGATCTCGCCAATCACCGGCCGCACCAGTCTCTCGCAAGTGACGCCGGGCGCGTACGTGCAGGCGAGCGCGGCGACGCTGATGACCACCATCCAGCAGCTCGACCCGATCTACGTCGACCTGACGCAATCGAGCGTCGACGGCCTCAAGCTGCACCGCCAGATTCAGGAAGGGCGTCTGCAGACCGAAGGCATCCACGCCGCGAAGGTCAACCTCGTGCTGGAAGACGGCCGCACCTATTCGGAGGAAGGCAAGCTCCAGTTCTCCGACGTGAGCGTCGATCAGAGCACGGGTTCCGTGACGGTCCGCGCGATCTTCAAGAACAAGGACCGCGTGCTGTTGCCGGGCATGTTCGTGCGCGCGCGTATTCAGGAAGGCACCAACGATCGCGCGCTCGTCGTGCCGCAGATCGGCGTGACGCACGACCAGAAGGGCCAGCCGACCGCGCTCGTGGTCGACAAGGACAACAAGGTGCAACTGCGTCAGCTCGTGACGAGCGGGACCTACGGCCAGAACTGGGTCGTCGATACCGGCACGAATCCGGGTGACCGCGTGATCGTCAACGGCGTCGAGAAGGCCAAGCCCGGCATGCAAGTGAAGCCGGTCGAGGCGAAGCTGCCGTACCCGGCGAACACGGCGGGCGAGGCATCGGGCGCGCAGGCCGCGTTGGCGCCGGCGGGCGCATCCGCCGCCATGCAAGGTCAGAACGACACCGCGAACGGCGCGCAATAAAGGGAGCCTGTTAAATGGCAAAGTTTTTTATCGATCGCCCGATCTTTGCATGGGTGATCGCCATCATCCTGATGCTGGCGGGGATGGCGTCGATCTTCACGCTGCCGGTCGCGCAGTATCCGACGATCGCGCCGCCTGCCATCCAGATCAGCGCAACGTATCCGGGCGCATCGGCAAGCACGGTTGAAAACACCGTGACGCAGGTGATCGAGCAGCAGATGAGCGGTCTCGACCACTTGCTGTATCTGTCGTCAACTTCCGATGACTCGGGTACTGCCACCATCACGCTGACGTTCGCGGCGGGCACGAATCCGGACATCGCACAGGTGCAGGTGCAGAACAAGCTGCAGCTCGCGACGCCTTTGCTGCCGCAGGTCGTGCAGCAGTTGGGCACCAAGGTCACGAAGTCGTTTTCGAGCTTCCTGCTGGTTCTGGCATTCGTGTCGGAAGACGGCAGCATGAGCAAGTACGACCTCGCGAACTACATCGCGTCGAAGGTGCAGGATCCGCTTTCGCGTATCGACGGCGTGGGTACGGTGACGCTGTTCGGCTCGCAGTACGCGATGCGAATATGGCTCGACGCCAACAAGCTGACAAACTTCACGCTGACACCAATCGATGTGACCAACGCGATAGCGACGCAGAACGTGCAGGTCGCCGCCGGTTCGCTGGGCGGCATGCCGTCGGTGCCGGGTCAGATGCTGCAGGCGACCATCACCGAAGCGACGCTTTTGCAGACGCCGGAGCAGTTCGGTAACATCCTGCTGAAGGTGAATCCGGACGGCTCGCAAGTGCGCCTGAAGGATGTCTCGCACATCGAGCTCGGCGGCGAAAACTACAACTTCGACACCAAGTACAATGGTCGGCCGACGGCCGGCTTCGGTATTCAGCTCGCGACCGGCGCCAACGCGCTGAACACCGCGAAGCTGGTGCGCCAGAAGGTCGACGAGCTGTCGAAGTACTTCCCGCACGGTCTGGTCGTGAAGTATCCGTACGACACCACGCCGTTCGTGCGCCTGTCGATCGAGGAAGTGGTCAAGACGCTGATCGAAGGTATCGTGCTGGTGTTCCTGGTGATGTATCTGTTCCTCCAGAACCTGCGGGCGACGATCATCCCGACCATCGCGGTGCCGGTGGTGCTGCTGGGCACCTTCGCGATCATGTCGGTGGTGGGCTTCTCCATCAACGTGCTGTCGATGTTCGGTCTCATGCTCGCCATCGGCCTATTGGTTGACGATGCGATCGTGGTGGTGGAGAACGTCGAGCGGGTGATGCAGGAGGAGCACTTATCGCCACGCGAGGCGACCCGAAAGGCGATGGGCCAGATCACCGGCGCGCTGATTGGCGTGGCGCTCGTGCTGTCGGCGGTGTTCGTGCCGGTGGCATTCTCAGGCGGTTCCGTGGGCGCCATTTACCGGCAGTTCTCGCTGACGATCGTGGCGGCGATGGTGCTGTCCGTGATGGTCGCGTTGATTCTGACGCCCGCACTGTGCGCGACGATTCTCAAGTCGCATCCGGAAGGGCATGTCGAGGAAAAGAAGGGCTTCTTCGGCTGGTTCAACCGCAACTTCAACAAGAGCCAGCAGAAGTACCACAGCGGTGTGCAGCACGTGATCCGAAGGTCGGGGCGCTGGCTTATCATCTATCTGGTGGTGATCGTCGCGGTGGGCATGCTGTTCCTGCGCTTGCCGAAGTCGTTCCTGCCTGACGAGGATCAGGGCACGGTGTTCGTGCTGGTGCAGGCGCCAGCGGGTTCCACGCAGGAATACACCGCGCATGTGCTGAAGGACGTGCAGGACTATCTGCTGCAGGACGAGAAGTCGATCGTCGAATCGGTGTTCACGGTGAACGGCTTTTCGTTCGCGGGCCGCGGCCAGAACTCCGGTCTCGTCTTCGTGCGGATGAAGGAATATGCGGACCGTCAGCATGGCGACCAGAAGGTGCAGGCGCTGGTCGGACGGATGTTCATGCACTTCGCGCCCTACAAGGACGCGATGATCTTCCCGGTCAATCCGCCTTCGATTCCCGAACTCGGCACGGCGGGGGGCTTCGACTTCGAGTTGCAGGATCGCGCGGGCGTGGGTCACGCGAAGCTGATGGAAACGCGCAACATGCTGCTCGGCATGGCGGCGAAGGATCCGACGGTCGTGCAGGTTCGTCCGAACGGCCGGAACGATACGCCGCAGTTCAAGGTGAACATCGACCGCGAGAAGGCGAACGCGCTCGGTGTGTCGCCGGCGACCATCGACCAGACCTTCTCGATCGCGTGGGCGTCGCAGTATGTGAACAACTTCCTCGACGTCGATAACCGGATCAAGAAGGTGTACGTGCAAGCCGACCCGCAGTTCCGCATGACGCCGGAAGACCTCAATAAGTGGTACGTGCGCAATACGTCCGGAACCATGGTGCCGTTCTCGTCCTTCGCGACGGGCGACTGGATCTACAGTTCGCCGAAGTTGGAGCGCTACAACGGTATCTCGGCGGTGGAAATCCAAGGTGCGGGCGCGCCGGGCAAGTCCACGGGTCAGGCGATGGCGGCGATCGAAGCGATCGCCGCCAAGTTGCCGGCGGGCATCGGCTACGGGTGGACGGGTCTATCGTATCAGGAACGTCAGTCGGGTTCGCAGGCGCCGATTCTGTACGGCATCTCGATCCTCGTCGTGTTCTTGTGTCTCGCGGCGCTGTACGAAAGCTGGTCGATTCCGTTCTCGGTCATCATGGTGGTGCCGCTCGGTGTGCTCGGCGCGCTCCTGGCGGCGACCTTGCGCGGACTGGAGAACGACGTGTTCTTCCAGGTCGGCCTGTTTACGACGGTGGGTCTGTCCGCGAAGAACGCGATTCTGATCGTGGAATTCGCGCGTGAGCTGCGCATGCAGGGCATGACGACGGTGGAAGCGGCGATGGAAGCGGCGCGCCTGCGGTTGCGCCCGATTCTGATGACCTCGCTCGCGTTCATTCTCGGCGTGCTGCCGCTCGTGATCAGTAACGGCGCGGGTTCGGCGAGCCAGCACGCGATCGGCACGGGCGTGATCGGCGGTATGCTGACCGCGACCTTCCTTGCCATTTTCATGATCCCGATGTTCTTCGTCGTGATCTCGAAATTCAGCAAGAGCAAGGACATGCCGGCTCCGGGTTCGGACGGCGATATCGAAGGTCCGCACGGCGGTTCGCCCTCGACGGGTAAGGAAGGACATTGAGATGCTTAAACATTCGTTGATCGCAGCCGCCGTGGCAGTGTTCGCTGCCGACTGCACCTTCCAGCCGAAGTACGAGCGGCCCGCCACGCCCGTCGCGCAATCGTTTCCGGAAGACGGCGTGTACGCGACGCAGCCGGATGCGAATTCGACGGCGAGCAATGGTCGCAGCGCGGACGGCAAGGCCGCGCCGGATATCGGCTGGCGGGATTTCTTCGCCGATCCGCGTCTGAAGGAAATCGTCGCGCTCGCGCTGAAGAACAACCGCGATCTGCGCGTGTCGGTGCTGAACGTGCAGATCGCGCAGGCGCAGTACCGCATCACGCGCGCGGGCCTGTTTCCGACGCTCGATGCGCAGGCCTCGCAAAGCAAGCAGCGCACGCCGAAGGACCTGTCGTTCTTCAACCAGACGATCTCGAACACCTACAGCGTCGGCTTGAACGCGTCGTGGGAAATCGACTTCTTCGGCCGGGTGCAGAGCCTGAAGGATCAGGCGCTCGCGCAGTATCTGTCGACCGCGGAATCGCGCAAGGCGGCGGAGATCGCGCTGGTGTCGTCGCTGGCGGATCAGTATCTGACGATGCTCGCCTATGACGATCAGCTCACCGTCACGCAGAACATGCTCAAGACGGCGCAGGACTCGTATCGTATCGCCAAGCTGCAATATGATAACGGCACCGGCTCCGAGTTGGATCTGCGTCAGTCGGAAGGCGTGGTCGAGCAGGCGCAGGCGAATCTGCAATCGCAAGCGCGTCTGCGCGCGCAGGCCGAGAACGCGCTCGTGCTGCTGGTCGGCGAGCCGCTGCCGGACGATCTGCGCAAGGGCATGCCGCTCGATACGCAGAACCTGCTGTCCGACGTTCCGGCGGGCCTGCCGTCCGATTTGCTGACGCGTCGTCCGGATATCGCTGCCGCCGAGCAGTCGCTGCTCGCGGCGAATGCGAACATCGGCGCGGCGCGCGCGGCGTTCTTCCCGAAAATGTCGCTGACGGGCAGCTTCGGCACGCTGTCGCCGACGCAGAGCGGCCTGTTAAAGCCGGGTTCGGTAGCGTGGTCGTTTGCGCCGACCATTGATTTGCCGATCTTCGAAGGCGGCCAGAACGTGGCTAATCTCGATCTGGCGAACATCGAGAAACGCGTCGAGATCGCCAACTACGAGAAGGCGATCCAGACGGCGCTTCGCGAAGTCGCCGATGGCCTCGCCGCGCGCGGCACCTACGACCAGCAGATTCAGTCGCTCGAGCGTTTCGTGAACACGCAAAGCAGGCGGCTGACGTTGTCGGATCTGCGTTACCGCAACGGCGTGGATAGTTATCTGATGGTGCTGACCGCGCAGACGGACTTGTATTCAGCCCAGCAGTTGCTGATTACCGCGCGGTTGAATCGCCTGACCAACCTCGTCGATCTGTATCAGTATCTCGGTGGCGGCTGGATCGAACATTCGGGCGACACACCGCGTCCGGCCGATGCGCCGGTCGATTACGGCGCGGCTAGTCGACTGCGTGATTGATTTGGCACCGGGTGGATCCGAGGCGAAGGATCGTCATACTTCCACTTGATCGGCTTCGGATTTTTGTTGTGC
>JAQFVJ010000090.1 GCA_029439525.1 Caballeronia sp. BR6202001591004 | reverse complement strand
CGCGAGCACAACAAAAATCCGAAGCCGATCAAGTGGAAGTATGACGATCCTTCGCCTCGGATCCACCCGGTGCCAAATCAATCACGCAGTCGACTAGTTCAATTGCTAAGACTGAAAATCATGGACGTGCGGAAATTGCTCGAAAACCTCGCGCATCGTTTCTATTGCACCGCGAAACGTGCCTTCGCTGACCTCCGCGCCGACACATAAACGGCACGGCATTCGGTCGGTCCGCGCCGCGCACGAGAAAGGGATCGGGCGATGTTACCGCGATATTGCGATTGCGCAACTCGCGCGTGATGCGCTCCGCTTCCCACGCGTCGGGCACACGCAGCCACGCAGACAATGCATTCGGACGACTGCCGAGAACATACTCGCCGAGCACTTCGCGCACGACACCTTGACGCATCGCAACGCGTTCGCGCTGAATCTGCACGAGACGTTGCGCGGTGCCGTCCATGATCCAGCGTGCGGTCACTTCCGCAATGGGCGAGGTCGCCATTCAGCAGCTCACGCGCAAGACGCTTTCCGCACGCAATGCCAGGCGAGGCGGCACCGTCAAAGCCAGTGCGCAAACCGCTCAGCACCGACTTGGTCATGCTCGTGCAGTAAAATGCGAGTTCGGGAATGCGGCTCACGATCATGGCCGTAACCGCAGAGCTCGGCTATGCACGCGATGCGGGCATCAAGGACGATTAGATTCTTCAGGTTCCGGACACGACCGCGCAATTGCAGGCCGTGCGTGCGCGTCGCACCGATTCCGCCGTGGGCGATGAAGGGTCTCGCCAGCAAGGGCGGTCCGTAAGTGGAAGCGGTCAGCCAGTTCAATGACGATCCCAAGCACACGGGCTACGGCGCACTCGCGTTCCGTCAGGAAGACGCTGACTTGCGTGATGCGGTCAACAAGGAACTGCATAACTGGCTGGGCACCGACGATCATCTCAAGACCGTCGCACCGTTTGGTTTCGACAAGTCCAACCTGACAAAAAAGACCGCAGCGGAATTGTGCAAAGGCTGAGGCTTGCATAAACCCGCCGCGCATTGATTTTCTGCTAAGGAACCGTCATGAGTGACCTCAATGAGCTTTTGCCCTTGATGATGAAGGGCACGCTCGTCACGATCGAAATCGCTTTCTGCAGCATTTTGCTTGCGATCGTGATGGCAAGCGTCGCGACGGCCTTGCGCGCGGCGCCCTTTCGTATCGTGCGCTGGATCGGCAACGTGTATGTGGAAGTGTTTCGCGGTACGTCGCTGCTGGTGCAACTGTTCTGGTTTTTCTTTGTGCTGCCCTTGCCGCCGTTTCATGTGCAACTGACGCCGTTCACAGTGGCGATCGTCGGCCTGGGGCTGCACTATGGCGCCTATGGATCGGAAATTCTGCGCGGCGCGCTGCGTTCGGTGCCGGGCGGCCAGTTCGAAGCAGCGCTCGCGTTGAACATGCCCGCGGCAACGCACCTGCGCCGTGTCGTGCTGCCGCAGGCGATGATCAATGCGTTGCCGCCCGCGACCAACCTGATGATCGAATTGTTGAAGGGCACCTCACTCGTGTCGCTCATCACGCTTTCTGATCTGACGTTTCGCGCACGCCAGCTCGACGAAGCGATCTTCAAGACGGCGGAAATTTTCCCGCTGACCTTGCTGATTTATTTCGTGCTTGCGCAAATCATCGCTACCGTCATGCGTTATTTTGAGCGACGCGTCAGCGGCCATGTCGTCGTGCGTCAGGTCGTTCCGAGGACGGCATCGTGAACACTTTTGAGTCAGCTTTTCGATGTGAAGTACGCGTTGCATATTCTTCCCGCCCTCGCGCGCGGCGACTTATACGGCTTCGCCCCCCGGTTTCGACGTGACCGCATTCGCTACGGGACTCGATCATCCACGCTGGATTGCCACCTTGCCGAATGGCGACGTGCTGGTCGCGGAAAGCAATGCGCCATCGCAGCACGACGAAACGTCCGGTATCAAGGGCTTCGTGATGAAGAAAGTCATGAAGCGCGCAGGGGCCGCAGTGCCCAGTCCCGACCGCATCATTCTGCTGCGCAATACGAACGGCGATGGCATTGCCGATACGCGCACGGTATTCATCGACAAGCTGCACTCGCCGTTCGGCATGGCGCTCATCGGCGATGACCTCTACGTCGCGAATACCGATTCGATCGTGCGCTTCAAGCATCAGCCAGGCGAAACGCAGATCATGACGCCGGGTGAGAAGTTCATCGATTTGCCTGGCGGGCCGATTAATCATCAATGGACGAAAAACATCATCGCGAGTCAGAATGGCAAGAAACTTTATGTGACCGTCAGCTTTATGTGACCGTCGGCTCGAACAGCAATGCTGCGGAAACCGGCATCGATGCGGAAAATGGACGCGCGGCAATTATGGAAGTGGATATCGCATCGAAATACACGCGTCTTTACGCAACCCGCTTGCGCAACCCGAACGGCATGTCGTGGCAACCGCAAAGCGGCGCGCTATGGACCGTCGTGAATGAACGTGACGAACTCGGCAATGATCTCGTGCCCGACTATATGACCTCCGTGAAGGACGGTGCGTTCTACCGCGCTGGCCCTATAGCTACTACGGATAACATATCGATTCGCGCGTCAAGCCGCAGCGCCCGGAACTCGTGCAGTCGGCTATCGTTCCCGACTATGCGCTAGGCGCGCACACGGCTTCGCTCGGACTCACGTTCTACGATGCCAAAGCCTTTCCGCAACACTACTGGAACGGCGCGTTCATCGGACAACACGGTTCGTGGAATCGCAAGCCACGCAGCGGCTATAAGGTCGTGTTCGTGCCGTTCAACGACAGCAAACCTTCGGGACCGCCGGAAGATATTCTTACGGGCTTTCTGTCGTCCAATAGACATGCCAAAGGACGGCCTGTGGGCGTAGCGGTCGATCATACGGGCGCGCTGCTCGTCGCCGACGATGTCGGTAATGCCGTCTGGCGGGTCGCACCCGCGGCCAAGTGAATGAACGTACGCAAAGCTGCTTCTTTGTTTTCGCTTGCGGAGAAGCAGATCACCGCACTATACGGCGGGCGTGCTTTCACCCGCTGTGCTGAATCATGTACTGGCGGCCTACGCGCAAAGCGACATCGACTGGAATGAAAAGAGCACGCTCAAAACCGTCGATGGTCATACGATGCAAGAGGCCGTCGTGTTCGTCATGATGCCGGGTCGTGCGTTGTGATCGGCACAAAAGGATTTCATGGCCGTAGTAAACCATCGCGCCGGATCTTCCGTTCGTGAAGAGGAAGAAGAGCTGCAAGACGACGACGCGCTATTGAGCCAGCTAGGCGCCAGCAAACGCCGCAGTAACGTCAACACCAGCGCGCACAAGAAAGAAGCGCAGGCCGCTAAAAAACCTGCCGGATTCAATTCCTTTAGTCGGCGCGCGTGCAGTGCCCAAACGCTGATTTCAATGCGGTACGCCGGGCGCGAGGAGATTGAGCAGATCGTCCATATCGAAAGGCTTGGCCAATACGGGCACGTTGAGATGTTTGGCGCGCTCCAGTTCATCCGCATAGCCCGTCATCAACATCAGCTTTTGTGAAGGCAAACGCTGCGTGGTCTGTTCAGCGAGATCGATGCTGTTCATGCGACCCGGCATTTGCAAATCTGACAGAATCAGGTCGAAACCATAACCTTCGCCCAGCAGCGCAAATGCGGCATCCGCGCTGGCTTCATGATGAACGGTGCAGCCGAATACTTCGAACACCGCGTTGATGCTCGCAGCAACATTGGCGTTGTCTTCGACGAGCAGCACGGACATGCCGCGCAGCGGGTGCTCGTCGTCATCGTGAAGAATGGCTTGCACACGCGGCGGATCGACTGGCGTCTCGACAACGCGGTGTCTCATACAGCGGAGCCGCAGCAGGGATGCCATACAGACGCGGCAGATAGAGACCGACCGTCGTGCCCGCACCCGGCACGCTCGTGATGCGCGCCGTGCCACCCGCCTGCTTGCATGCAGACATCACTTGTGCAAGCCCCAAGCCCGTGCCCGCACCGCGTTCCTTGGTAGTAAATAGCAGTTCGAATGCGCGACGCAACACGGATTCGCTCATGCTCTCGCCATTGTCGGTGCCAGTGTCACCGATACCGAAGGATGCACCGACGTCTTGAGAATATCGAGCACGCTCTTGAGCCACCCCGAAGGATCGAGCGCTTCCTGCTTGCGCGTCACGCTCATGAGCCTGCGCGCGAGCGACTCCGCGCCCGATGTCGCGCGTTTGACCGCAAGCACTTTCGACGTCGTTGGAAGCGCTTGCGTCGCGCACAAGCTCCATGTTCGACGCGACGACCATCAGCAGATTATTGAAGTCGTGCGCGACGTTGGCGACCAGATTGCCCAGCGCACCCATGCGGCGCAACTGACGGCTCGACGCTTCGACGGAAAGGCGCGTCGCCACTTCCGCCTGCCAGCGTTCCCATGCGGCCTGCTCCGCATCCAGGCGCCGGATCGAGAATGCGATCAAGAGCCATACCGCGATGCAGGGCAGCGCAGCGATTGCCGCGACCAGAACGAGATTGTGACGCCAGCGCGTCGTGACGACCGATGTAGCATAGCCCGTCGCAACATAAAGCGGATAGTCGCCGACCCGCCGATAAGCGATCAGCTCGACATGATCCACGGACGAATTGAGTTCGAGACGGCCATAGAGCTCGTTGCTGCGGAAGGCATTCGTGAATGGCGTGTTCGTGAAGGCTCGGTGCCGTCGGGCCCTGGCGGATAGCGCACGAGAATGCCACCGTCGCGCCGATACAGGCCGATGATGAGCGCCTTGTCTCCCGCCGCGAGCTCGTGATAGAAGTCGGTGAAGTAATCGCGCTTGAGCGCAATGGACAAGACACCGAAAAATTTGCCATCATGCGAAATGCGGCCCATGGTAATCGTAAAGACATCCGACTGCGCGACCTTGCCACGAAAGGGCAAAGAAAAATAGGTCACGGGCGCCACGCCGCGCGCGGAAAGAAAATCGTCGCGCTGTGCGATCGACACGGGCGGCGCCGAGTAATAACGGCTATTGGCAAGCAACACCCCATCCACGCCGAACACGGAAATGGCGGCCACTTGCGCAAGTGTTCTGCTCATTCGTCGGGCGTGCGGTGCAACGCTTCCTGGCGGCTCGAAATGGCTGCATCGTCGCTATCGCCGAGCATGTCGACAATGCGTGCTTCGAGTTGCTGATTGAGGTCCATGACCTTCAGCGCGTGTTCGTTGGCCACGCGCGCGAGGCGTTCGGTCAGTTCTTCCGCGTCCGCATAGCGGCGCTGGAAGTCGTAATAGCCGTAGACGCCCAGACAGGCCAACGGAATCAGAACCGATGCCGCGAGCACGAGCAACAAGACGCGTCGCGTCCACGCGAAGTTTCGCGTAGGCAGCGGTAGATCGAAGGTCGCAGTCTCTTTGTCGAGTTCAAACGTCACGGCTCCGAGGTAGTCGACCAGCATATCGTAACCGGCGAGCGCGTAGCCGCATAGCATCCCTGTTGCGTCAGCGCAAGTGCGCTTGACTACTCAGGACGGGGCATTTTTTTGATTGGGCGGCGCACGTCAATTCGAAAAAAAACAGGCGCAGCTTAAAGCCTTAGCCTAAGCGAGCACGCCTGAATCGCCGTAAAGCGGCCTATAAAGAAAGAGACGTTAAGGCGCTTAGGCTAAGGCTTTAGGAACTTGCGCCACTTGTCATAACGCGTGACAGGCAACACGCGCTTGTGATGCGTGGCGTCATGGAAGCGATAGACGGTCTTGTAGACTTCCTCGGAGACCGGCTTGCCTTCGAGAAAATCGTCGATGTCCTCGTAGGTGATGCCATAATTGTCCTCGTCGGGCTTGAGCGGCGTCAGCGTTTCGAGGTCTGCCGTAGGCACCTTCATGCAGATATCCGGACTTGCACCCATTGCTTTGGCAAGGGCCCTTACCCGGCGTTTATTCAGGCCGTAAAGCGGCAAAATATCCGCGCCGCCATCGCCGTATTTCGTGAAGAAGCCCATCAGCGATTCAGCTGCGTGATCCGTGCCGATCACCACGCCCACGCGTGCGCTCGCCACCGCGTATTGGGCGATCATCCGTTCGCGCGCCTTGATGTTGCCGAGCACGAAGTCCTCGTGCTTATCGTCCATGTAACGCGCGCCTGCCGCATTGAGCGACGCGAGCATTGCGTCGGACGCGGGCTTGACATCGACCGTGAGGGTTTCATCGGGGCGAATGAATTGCAAGGCGCGTTGCGCATCCGCTTCGTCGCGTTGCTCGCCGTAAGGCAGACGCATCGCGATGAAACGCGCATCGATGCCACGCGCGCGCAAGCGCTCGACGGCCAGTTGCGTGAGGCGTCCCGCCGTCGACGAATCCACGCCGCCGCTTATGCCCAGCATGTAAGTCCTGAGCTCCACCGCCTCGAGATAGTCCGCGAGGAAGGCGATGCGCGCCTCGAGTTCCGCCTGCTCGTCGAAAACGGCAGGCACCTTGAGCTCTTCGATGATCTCGCGTTGACGGCCGGCATGATCGCTAAGCATGAGCGTTTCCTTAAGAGGTTTCCGACGTGTGAAGACCACGCCAAGTCTAGCCTGCCTAAGCGGCAGCCCGCCATCTCACGATCCGGCGTTGCCGAAATACGATTAATGGCAAGATCCGCGCCGTTGAATTCCTCTTCGCGATCGAGCTTTAAGCCCACCGTCTTCTTGACGATGCCGTACACCGCGAGGCCGCCTGCCAGCGCGAGCAACACCGCACCCACGGTGCCGATGATCTGTGACCAGATCGACACCCCACCGATACCGCCGAACGTCTTTTGCCCGAAGATGCCCGCCGCAATGCCGCCCCATGCGCCGCACATGCCGTGCAAAGGCCATACGCCCAATACGTCGTCGATACGCCAGCGGTTCTGCACACAAGTGAACATCTGTACGAAAAGCATGCCCGCAACCGCGCCGACGATTAGCGCGTCCAGCGGATACATCAGATCCGATCCCGCCAGACCCCCGAGCGGTCCGTTATACGTGAAGTCGGGGAAGCGGCGAGCGTACCGCCGACATCGCTATCAACGAGTTCACGGCGACGAGGCCACTGATCTTGTCGAGCGTCTGCGCGCTCATCACATTGAAGCCGAACCAGCCCATCGCAAGCACCCACGCACCCAGCGCGAGAAACGGAATGCTCGAAGGCGGATGCGCGGCGATGTGCCCGTCCTTGTGATAACGCCCATGACGCGGCCCAAGCAGCAGCACAGCAGGCAACGCGACCCAACCGCCGAACGCATGAACGACAACCGAGCCGGCGAAGTCATGAAACAACGGCGCGTCGAAAATCTGCGCGAGCTACGCCTGAATGCCGAAGCGCTCATTCCACGCCACGCCCTCCAGCAGCGGATAAATGAAGCCGACGATCACGCACGTCGCGAACAATTGCGGATTGAACTTCGAGCGTTCAGCGATGCCGCCCGAGACGATCGCGGGAATCGCCGCCGCAAAGGTCAGCAGGAGAAAAAACGCACGAACACATAGCCGTTGTGCTCGGCAAGGACATCGGCGCTATGCATGAATTGCACGCCGTAAGCGATATTGTAGCCAAAGAAATACGCCAGCGTGGACACCGCGAAATCCACGAGATTGACCAGCGCGTTGACCTGATTTTCCCGGCGCACGGTACCGAGTTCCAGAAACGCAAGCCGGCATGCATGGCAAGCACCATGGCGGCGCCTAGCAGAAGAAAGAGTGTGTTGGTACCGGATATTGAAGTGCTTGCATGGGACGGACGTGAAGGTCAAAAGGCGCGAGTTTGAGCAAGTTTTCGGCCAATTTGGCGCATCCAGCTTTAAAGAGGTGCAAGCGTGCGCCTTTAGCGGGATTTTCTGCCTTAGAGTGTTCTGTCAGAGAGCACTCGCTCTAGCGCAAACTTGGTGCAATGCCCCGTTTCTTGGCAAAGAATGCACCAATTAAAAGCATCATGCTTTTGCATGACGAATCCGCAGCATCGAACACGGTGTAGATTGCCTGCGCGGCGAGTATGCTTGAAAACTCGACCGGAGGTTTGCATGTCCGCATCCGCGAGCGATGTCGTCCATCTCGGCGCGCATGTCCGCGTCGAAGCGCTTACGCGCGATCCGCGCGTCGTGACGATCGTGCTCGATCGGCAAGAGCGACGCAATGCGGTCGATCGCCAGCTTGCGAATTCTCTACGCGCAGCTTTCGAATTGTTCGATGCGGACACTTCGCGGTCTGTCGCAATTCTCTGGGGCGCGAACGGCACCTTCTGCGCGTGCGCGGACCTCAATGCGCTAAGCAATGACACGCAACGCAACGAGATTCATCCCGATGGCGATGGCCTCGGCCCGATGGGGGTCCCCAGCATCTTTCGCTCAGCAAGCCCGTCATCGCAGCGATTTCGGATCTACGGTAGCAAGCGGCCTGGAACTCACCCTTTGGTGCGATCTGCGCGTCATGGGGAGGAGCCATTCTCGGCGTGTTTTGCCGACGCGTGGGCGTGCCGCTTATCGACGGCGGCACGATTCGCTTGCCGCGGCTCATCGGCATGTCGCGCGCGCTGGATCTGATTCTTACTGGGCGTTCCGTCGATGCACGCGAAGCACTTGCGATTGGACTGGTCAATCGCATCGTCGAACATGGCAAGGCGCGCGAGACTGCGGAAGCGCTCGCCTGCGAACTCGCTGCGTTGCCACAAGCGGCCATGCGCGCGGACTTGGGCTCGGTTCACGAAAACGCATTCACCGGCGATCGCGCGCTCGCATTAAAACGCGAAGGCGCGAACGGTTATGCAGCCGTGTTCGAAGAAGAGGTGTACAAGGGCCGCGCGTTTCATCGCTGAACGCGGCACGCGCGATGCGCTGACTTGATCGTTTCCCCAAGAGAAGTTTCGTATGAGCACGACATTCGCCGATCGCCGTGAAGCAGGCCGCGAACTGGCCGCACATCTGAACGCCTATGCGCATCGCGACGACGTCAGCGTGCTGGCGCTGCCGCGCGGCGGCGTGCCCGTCGCATTCGAAGTGGCGCTCGCGCTCGATGCGGATCTCGACGTGCTCGTCGTGCGCAAGCTCGGCGTGCCATCGCAGCCCGAACTCGCAATGGGCGCGATCGCATCGGGCGACACCTTCTATCTCGACGATCGCATGGTCGATTATGCGAGCGTGGCAAAGGCTGCGCTCGATGATGTCATCGCTAGAGAACGCGCCGAATTGGAGCGGCGCGAACGCTTGTATCGCGGCTCGAATGCGCCGCTCGATGTGCATGGCCGCGTGGCGATCGTTGTCGATGACGGCATGGCGACAGGGGCAACGATGCGCGCCGCCGCGATGTCGCTAAGACATGCGCATCCGGCACGCATCATCGCGGCGCTGCCCGTCGCGCCACTCAATGCGGAAGCGCGCGTCGCAGACGTGGTGGACGAGTTCATTTGCGCGATGCGACCGCAGCACTATTTCGGCGTCGGCCAGTTCTATGACGACTTTGCGCAAACCAGCGACGACGAAGTGCGCGAGCTGGTCAAGCAGGCGCAAGATAAGCGCTCCGCTTGAGCAACGAGCGGTCGTTCACGCCTTCATCCACGAGCGATTTCAGCGCCGCAAGGACAATCGCCACACGATCCACTTCGAAGAACTCCAAGGACTGGCGCGTGTCGCTTCGACCGAAGCTATCGGTGCCGAGCGTCACGTAGCGACGCGGCACATACGCGCGAATCACCTCCGACAAGGCGCGCACATAGTCGAGTCGGTCGCGGCGATCACCGGTCCGCGCGATGCATCGAGTGCGCGGGTCACGAAAGGCGTGCTCGCATCGTCGACGTGGCGCGCATCGCGTTCGCAAGCCGCACCATCGCGATGCAGTTCCGTAAAGCTCGTCACCGCTCCAGACAGCGGCGTCGATTCTCCAGTCGCTCTTGAGCATCGCTTGCGCGGCAATCGCTTCGTTGAGAATGGCGCCGGAGCCCAGCAGTTACACTTGCGTATCGCTTGCCGTCGCTTCGTCATCGATGCGATAAATGCAGCGCAAAATACCTTCGCGCGTAGCGTCGTTCAATGACCCGCCCGGCGCCGAGGGCCGCGCATAGTTTTCGTTGGTGACGGTCATGTAGTAGAAAACATCGTTCTGACGCGTCATCATTTTCTGCATGCCTTCGTCGACGATTGCCGAGACTTCATAAGCGAACGCGGGATCGTAAGCGCGGCAATTCGGAATGGTCGTGCCGTCACATGACTCGTGCCGTCCTGATGCTGCAACCCTTTGCCACCGAGTGTCGTTCTGCCCGCCGTCGCGCCGATCAGAAAGCCGCGCGAACGCTGGTCGGCGGCCGCCAAAAATCAGGTCGCCGATGCGCTGAAAGCCGAACATCGAGTAATAGATGTAAAATGGCAACCTTGGGAGATCGTGCAGACTCTTGGGAGATCGTGCAGACTCTTGGGAGATCGTGCAGACTCTTGGGAGATCGTGCAGACTTATACGATGGTCGCCGCCGCGATCCACGAAGAGATCGCCCGCTTCAGAAATGCCTTCCTCGAGAATCTGGCCGGTGGTGTCTTCACGGTAATAAAATAAAGCATCGAGCCCATGTCCTCAGGCTCATACAACTACAACTGGCCGAGCGGCGAATAGATGCCCACTTACCTGAAGAGATTCGCCATGCCGAAAGTGCGCGCTTCGTCGGCGACGATCGGCACCACGCGCTTGCCGAGTTGCGCATCTTTAAGCAGGCTGCCGAGCATGCGCACGAAGGGCATCGTCGTGGACATTTCCTTGCCCGATGCGTCGAGTGCAAATTGGCCCCCCGTCTTGGATAACGCCACCGTTTGCGATACGCGTGCGCGGTGGCGCGGCAGATATCCGCCCAATGTGGCACGACGCTCGTGCAGATAGCGCATTTAGGCGCATCTTCCGCGGGCTTGTAGAACTTGAGTTGCTCGACATCCGCATCCGAAAGCGGTCGCGGAACGCTTTGAGATCGTCGAGATCGAGCTTCTTTTGCTGATGCGTGGTCATGCGCCCCTGCCCTACCGTGCCCATGCCGAAGCCCTTCATCGTCTTGGCGAGAATCACGGTCGGCTGGCCTTTATGCTTGAGCGCTTTAGCGTATGTCGCGTGGAGCTTTCTCACATCGTGACCGCCGCGCCGCAAGCGGTCGATGTCTTAATCCGAAAGATGCGATGCCAGTGCGGCAAGCTCGGGGTTCTGGCCGAAAAAGTGCTCGCGGTTATAGCGTCCGTCATTCGCCCAGAAAGTCTGGAACTGACCGTCCACGGTATGCGCGAATGCCCGCAACAAGGCGCCGATGCAATCGCACGCAAACAGGGCAATCCCACTCCGAGCCCCACAGCACCTTGATGACGTTCCAGCCCGCGCCGGTGAATTGCGCTTCGAGCTCGTCGACGATGCGCCCGTTGCTGCGCACAGGACCATCGAGCCACTGCAGATTGCAGTTGATGACGAAAACGAGATTATCGAGTTGCTCGCGCGCGGCAAGCGACAACGCGCCGATCGATTCCGGCTCGTCCATTTCTCCGTCGCCGAAAAAGCCCCACACCTTGCGCCCTTCCGTATGCAACAGGCCGCGATTCTGCACATAGCGCATGAAGCGCGCTTGATAAATCGAATTAAATCGAATTGATAGGACCGGTGCCCATCGATCCGGTCGGGAACTGCCAGAAATCGGGCATCAGCCACGGATGCGGATACGAACACAGGGCCCGGTCCCGCAATCTCGCGTCGATAATGACGCAAATGCTCTTCGTGGAGAAAGCCTTCCAGGAACGCGCGTGCATAGACGCCGGGCGATGAATGCGGCTAGGAAATACACGAGGTCGCCGCCATTGCCTGCATTCGCCGCACGAAAGAAATGATTGAAGCCGACTTCGAACAAATCCGCCGCCGACGCATAACTCGCGATATGCCCGCCGAGTTCGCCGTAGGCGCGATTGGCGCGCACGACCATCGCGAGCGCATTCCAGCGCATGACGGCGGCAAGCCTTTCCTCGACATCGAGATTGCCCAGATAAGGAGGCTGTTGCGAAAGAGAAATGGTGTTCGCGTAAGGCGTCGCGCGCGCCCGCGCGGATTCCAACACCGGCCGACAGCGCGTGTTCGGCCAGCCGGTCGAACAGATATTGCGCGCGCTCCTTGCCGACATGCGCGACGACCGCATCGAGCGTCTCCAGCCACTCCGCCGTTTCGGCGGAATCCGTGTCCTCACGACCTTTGGCGATGGAAAGCAGTTGCGTAGTGCCGCTCGACAAGTCAGTCATGGCGCCGTCTCTGTCTCTGTTAAAGCCAATTTTGATGGGGTAATCCGTTAAGCATATCCATTGCCGCGCAGAATGTGCGTCTCAATTCGCTGGCTTTGTGCTTAAGTATTTATTCTTCTAAAATCCCTAAAGATGGGATGCTTCGACTATGCCATCCAGCAGACGGCAGGCTCGACCGTATCGATATCGGCATCCTCAATCAGCTTCAGCAAAACGCGCGCATTACGAATTCCGAACTGGCGCGCGCGGTCAATCTCTCGGCGACGCCATGTTTCAACCGCGTGCGCTCGAAAAAGCAGGGTTGTTCAAGCAGCACGTCACGCTGCTCCATCCCGAAGCGCTCGGCTTGAGCGTCAATGTATTCATTCAGGTAAGTCTGAAAAAGCAGGTGAAAGATGCGCTCGCGCGCTTCGAGCAGGCGATCAGCGAGCGCCCGGAAGTGATGGAGTGTTATCTGATGACGGGCGATGCGGACTATCTGCTGCGCGTCGTATTGCCGGACATTGTCGCACTGGAACATTTCATACTGGGAGCGGCTGACGAAATTGCCCAGCATCGCCAATATTCTGTTCGAGCTTCGCGCTTAAACAGGTTCGCTACAAGACCGCGTTACCTTTACCGACTGCCGGCCTGACGCTGCCCGACAATGAGAGCGATGAAGCCGAATGGACCTGATTGTCTGATCAAAGCGGTCGATCATTCCGATCGTCGTGAAGCGTTCGTGTAATTATTGCGATGATGCATTGCTTTGCCTATAATTTTTGCGGTCATTTCCCTTAGCGTTTTGCCTTGGCACGCGAGGACGACATGAACCTGGAAACCCGTACGCGGATTCATCATGACGCGCGGCGTCGACTTCGGAATCATGGTGCTGGCGCGATCGCGCTATGGATCGTGGGGCGATGGCTCATCTCCCTCGTCATCAGCACCATGCGCAAGCTGCTCGCGTACAATGGCCGCGTCGATCCCGCGCTTGCGAACCCGCGGTTCGATCATCAGCGTTCTGCTGAACCTGATACTCGTGCTCGCGGTCTTGCAGATCTTCGGTGTTCAGACGACATCGTTCGCCGCCTTCTTGCTCGCGGGTCTCGGCCTTGCCATCGGCAAGGCATGGGACGGCTTGCGCGCGCATTTCGCCACGGGCGTGTTCATGCAGCAGGTGTTGCGTCCGTTCAAGGTCGGCGACTTCGTGACGGCAGGCGGCGTAACGGGCACGATCACCGAGGTTGGCCTCTTCGGCACGACTATCATGACGCCCGACAATGTCGCTGCGACCATCGGCAACAACAAGATTTTTTCCGACACGATCTAGAATTTCAGCCTGCTGCCGCATCGTCGTGTGGAACTGACAGCGAAGATCGCCTAATGGCGTCGATGTGCTCGATGCGATCGCGCGTCTTAAAGCCGCCGTCGCGAAGATTCCGAACGTCTCGGACACGCCCGCGCCCGATATCGCACCATCATCGAAACTTTCAGGGAAGCCGGCTATCCAATTTCGGAAACCCGCTCGTGAGACGCGTCGTCGGTGACACGCACATCTCGCAAGCACTAAGTTGCCGCCTCAACCGATAGGCGATGAGGCCGCTTGAAAACGTGTATTTCGTGCGCAGGCAAACCGGGCAAGCCGTGCTGCCAGATGATCGATGAGCGCGCGCAGACGCGGTGCTTCATGACGGCTCGGTGGCCATAGAATCTGGAACGTGCCTTCGGTGCGCATGTGTTCGCTCAGCACCGCGCAACATGCCGCCGTCGATCTGCCGCCGTCGATTGCGCTTCTCGCGATGAAATCGGGCACGCACGCGAGGCCTAAGCCGGAATATGCAAGCCGCCAGCACCGCTTCGATATCGTTGAACGTGAGCGCGCATGTGGCTCGATGGGGAATGCTCATCGTTAGCAAAGCGCCACAGTTCGACACGACCGTTAGCGGGCGAGCGAAAGCAATGCATGCATGACCTTCGAGATCGGCAGGCGTCGCAGGCTCGCCGTGTCCCGCGAAATAAGCAGGCGAGCCGACCACGAGCGGGCCATAAATGCGCAAGCGGCCTTGCAAGCAATTGCGAATCCGCCAGACGTCCGGTTCGAATCACGGCGTCATAGCCTTCCTGCGTGACTTCCACGACACGATCGCTGAAGTCGATATCGCGTTCGATGTCGGGAAAGCGCCGGCGAAACTCCGGCACGAGCGGCAGCAACAGCCGCGCACCAAGTGCAGGCGTGCTGATTCGGAGCCTTCTACGCAACGATGACGTCGAATGCTCGCTTTCGGCATCATCGAGAGCGGCGAGAATCCGCTTGCAGCGCGCAAAGAAACGCGCGCCTTCATGCGTGAGTCCGATGCGGCGCGTCGTGCGATTGAGCAGTTGCACGCCGAGCTTGGTTTTGAGGCGCATCACGCTCTTGCCCACCAGCCGATGCCGACAGGCCGAGCGCGCGGCCCGCTGCCACGAAGCTGCCGGATTCCGCCCGCGCGCACGAAGGCGACCATGCCGGAAAGACTTTCGGTCGTCGGTGGACCGTGAGAAATGACATTGCCGCTGGATGGGCCGGTGTTCTCATGTGAGCGTCTCGCATCAATGAAACCGGGCGCTGAAAAACGCGCCCGTATCCGCAATAATGTTTTTTGAGGCGGTTTATTCTAGATTGCGTGATGCGCTCTTAAGACTGTTCACCAAACTAAAGGTAAAGGCATTAGTGCACACCATATCTATGTTTAGACACGGGTCATGGGCAAAATGAATCTGCCCGATACCGAACGCGAGCAACTGCTGTCGGCGGTGCGCAGGCGAAC
>JAQFVJ010000089.1 GCA_029439525.1 Caballeronia sp. BR6202001591004 | reverse complement strand
CGCCAACAGCAGTTGCTCGCGTTCGGTATCGGGCAGATTCATTTTGCCCATGACCCGTGTCTAAACATAGATATGGGGCTAATTCAATGACGCGCTATGCTAGTGGCTGCATCTTTGCAAACAGGTTGGCGTCCACATCGGGTTCTCCAAAAATATAAGTCTTGTCGTAAGTAACTGCTTTGGGGATGATTACAAGCGAACCATTGCGGAATACAAGCGAACCATTGCGGAATCGGACCGAGGACGGACGGTTAGTCCTGCGGCCAGATTTCGCGGCTCGCGGCTCTTATTGCCTGTGCCGATTCGAGCGCGAGGCAATCCTCGGCGCGCTGACGGCAAAGCTGGTAATCGAGATTGCGCACACGCGCCAGTTCGTCGATGCGCGCACGCAGGCGTTGCAGTTCGCCGGAATCGGTGACCATCGGCAGGAGGATACGCACCGCCTGCGAGCAGGCCGCGCAACTGGTCGTCGAGCAGGTCGGGGCGCACTTGCGCAAGACGGATGCCGCACAGGCCGAGCGCCGGATTCTCCTCGGGCGGCAGCGTGCCCAGATAATCGACTTCCGACTTCCTTGTCCGCGCCGACATCCAGCGTGCGGATGATCGCGGTGCGTCCCTGCAGCGCGTCGACGAGATGCCCTGATAGCTTTCCGCGTGCTCCGCCACCGTCGGTGCGGCCTGACTATGGATGAACAGCAGTTCCGTGTGCAACAGGCCGACCGCGTTCGCGCCGTTTTCGACGGCGGCTTTCGCGTCGTCGAGCGTGGCGATGTTCGCGGTCACTTCGATATGACCGCCATCCTTCGTCGATGCCGCTTCCTGCGACATCTTGCGGTTCGCTTCACGCATGCTCGCGAGACGGCCGCGCTCGCTGCGGGCGCGTTCGACATCGAGTTCGGTCAGCGCATGTTCGAGGCGTCTAGCCGATGCATTCACCACGACCTGCGTGCCGTCGGGAATCGCATGCAGCGCATCGCCGATGGCGACCAGCGCCGGAATGCCGATCTGCCGCGCGATGATCGCCGCATGCGAAGTGGCGCCGCCGCGCGACATCACGAGCGCCGTCACGCGCTGACGGTCGATCGACAAGAGATCGGACGGCGTGAATTCGGTCGCTGCGAGCACCGCTTCGGGCGTCAATTCACGCGCCACCGTATTGGTCAGGCCGAACGCGCGCAGCACGCGCTTCTCGATATCGCGAAGATCGGCCACGCGTTCCGCGAGTAGTTCGTCGTTGACGTTGTTCAGCAGTGCGATTTGCGCGCGGATCGCTTCGCGCCAGGCGAAGCCCGCGCTCTTGCCGAGACTGATCAGATCGCGCGCGGTGTCCACCAGCGTCGGATCTTCGAGCAGCACGCGATGCACCGCGAAAATCCCCGCTTCGCCGACCGCGCCGCGTTGCGAAGCGTTACGCACGGTTTCTTCCAGTTCGGCATCGACTTGCGCAATGGCCTTGTCGAGCGCCGGCTTTCCGCCGCTGACGGACCGCCCGCCTGCTCGGGCGGCACGATCTCCTGATCGTCCCAGCGCACCAGCTTGCCGACCGCGATGCCCGGCGACGCCGACACGCCCGCGAGCGTGTTCGGCGGCAGCGGTTCGCCCGACGCGCGCGCAGCGGCCACAGGCGCGGGCGACTTGGCGCGCGGGCGATTCTTCCACTTCACCGTGTGCCGCGCGCAGCAATTCGGCCGCGACGGCTTCGACTGCCTGCTGCACCTGCGCGCCGATGCCGACCAGTTCGATGGTCGAGCCTTCGCCCGCGCCCAAGCCGAGCAGGCCGACGACGCTTTCCACCGGCGCGTTCTTGCCCTCATAGCGCACTCGACCTTGGCATCGAAGCCGCGCGCCGCTTCGCGCGCCCGCGCCGCCGGATGCGTATGCAGGCGCCCGCGTGCGCCAGCGTGAGACTGCGGCGCGTTCTTCCATGACGACCGTGCCGTTGCGGGCGGTTTCGGCTTTCTCGCTTTCCTTCGCGCGCAGCACGAGCAGACGCGCGCCCGACTGCGAGAACGCGACCGCGCGCTGGCCGGATACGCGCAAGGGCGCCTGCTGAAGCGTGGCGACGAACATCGGCAGCGACGCGACGGGCACGCCGATGCGGCTCATCGTCAGGCTTGCGAAATAACTGGCGGCGTGGTCCGAGAAACCGCGCGCGACCGTCAGCGCGACATGGCGCGGCTGCTCGCGCAGCTTGACGGCGAGTTCCTCGATACGCGAGGTATCGGCGAGCTGGGCCGCGACGACGTCCGCGGACTCCAGTGCCTCGTTAAGCATATTCGACAATTGATTCTCCTTCGACATACGTAGCCGTCAGCGCGTGTTCCCGGTCGCGCACGACGAGGTCGGCCCACGCGCCGCGCGCGATGCGGCCTCGGTCTTCGAGACCGAGATAGTCGGCGGGAAAGCGCGACAGGCGATTCGATACATCCGCGAGCGGAATGCCCAGCGAGACGAGATTGCGCAGCGCCTGATCCATCGTCAGGGTGCTGCCGGAGCGTGCCGTCCGCGAGACGCACGCCGCCCATGCATTTGGTGAAGTGCTCGCTGCCCAGGCGATATTCGCCGTCGGGCATGCCTGCGGCAGATGTGCTGTCCGTCACGGACATACAGACGCGGAATGGCGCGGATCGCGGCGCGAATCGCACCCGGATGCACGTGCAGCAGGTCCGGAACGAGTTCTGCATATTCCGCGTGCGCGAGCGCCGCGCCGACCATGCCCGGATCGCGGTGATGCAGCGGCGACATCGCGTTGAACAAATGCGTGAAGCCGCGGGCGCCGTGCTTGAGCGCGTTGACCGCGTCGTCGTAGGTACCGATCGAATGGCCGAGCTGCACGCGCACGCCGCGCGAGGCCATTTCCAAAATGATCTTGAGATGGCCGGAGATTTCCGGCACGATGGTCACCACGCGGATGGGCGCGAGTTCGAGGTACTTGAGCACTTCGTCGCGCACCGCGACGGCGGCCGCGTCGCGGTGCGCGACGAGCTTGCCGGGATTGATGTACGGGCCTTCGAGATGCACGGCGAGCACGCGCGCGCTGCTTCGCCTGTTCGCCGAGACCGGCGACGACCTGCATCAGCTCGTCGCGCGGCGCGGTCATCGTCGTGGCGAGCAGGCTCGTGGTGCCGTGCTGCGCGTGCTGACGCGCGACGGTATCCGCTGCGTCGCCGCCTTCCATGATGTCGCGCCCGCTGTCGCCGTGGACGTGCAGGTCGATGAAGCCGGGCAGGATGTAGGGATCGTCGTTCGCCAGCGAATCGGCGATATGACCTTCGAGCGCGGTCACGCGCCCGTTCTCGAAGCGGAGCGAGCCGTTGATCCAGCCGTCCGTCGTGAATATGTTTCCTTCAGCATGAAGTTCTCTGGAAGTACGCGATGCGTAGTGAGGTTCTGCACTTGCCGCGCCATGCTGCGAGCAGGCTTGCCGTGCGCGTCGTTGCGTAAGTCGGGCAAAGACAGGCGCGGCGTGCGGAAAGCTTCCTTGGTTCCACTGTTCTCTTTGTTGCTCTCGTGATGCTTCGTTACGTCCTGCGCGGCTTGGGCAATGCGTGCCGTCGCCTATCGATACACAGTTCCGCGATGAAATCGTAGTAATCATCACGACACCAGGTGTCCGTCAGTTCGATGGCGCGCTGGTCCGCCGAATAACCGATGCGCGTGATGACGAGCAAGGCTGCCTGCAGCGCTACGCCCATCAGCCGGGCGATCTCCGCGCTCGCGTTGACCGCGCGAAAGTGCTGCAGCGCGCGCACGACCGCTTGCCCGCGCGCTTCGAGATACCGATACAGCGACGCGCCGATCGCGAGCGGGTCCGGCACGACGCCGGCAACGCCGAGTGTTCCAGCGCCATTACCATGGCGTCCGCGCGCCGCAGTCTGCGCAAACTCGCAATGGGCGCAGCCGGCGACAAAGCCAGATGCACGGTCTCGTCACGATTTGCTGCCCGCAGTCCGCGTTCTAGCCAGATCGAGTCGGGAACGAAGCGGACGGCCGCGCGCATCTGCTCAAAATAACCTCGGAGGCCAAGGCCGCAGTCGATGAACTCGATCTGCACATCTCCGGCTGAAACGGCAGAGATGCTTCGTCTCCTGAGCGTCGGTGAGACCGATCAGCTCACCATGGCCATGGCGGATATCGAGCGTCTACTGTCGCCGGAATCGAACGGCGCCGCAGAAACGCGTCTTCGCAGTCCGCGTTGCGGTGATTTCGGCTGGATGATCGAGCGTCACGCGCATATCCAGTCGGCTAAGCAGTCCTGCGCGAAGAACAAATCCTATGCGGCGTCCACGGTCGCACGTTTTCTCGGCGCCATGCAGACGAACACGCCGCGTATCGCGTGCTGGGTGGCGGAACAGAGTGGTGCGGCGCGCATCGACGCGGCCTTGCTCGTAGCGGAATCGGAGAAGCAGACGCGCATCGAACTGCTATTCGTCGAGCGCAGTGCGCGACGCCGCGGCCTCGGCGTACAGCTCGTCGCAGCCTGCACGAATTTCGCGCACGGACCGGGTTACGAGGACGTCGTCTGCCGCTTGCCCGGGCCTCACGTCGACCTGTGCGGCCTGTTCATGCACGCGGGCTTTCAGCTCATTCAGGAAGAGGGCCCGCCGATTTCGTTCCGGCGGGAGTTGCGGAAAGCCTACGCCGATTGAGCGCGCAACCAAGCGTGCGGCTGAGCATACAATCGGGCGCATGACTGCACGTAAATAGCCAGTACTAATCAAAGGAAGGGTTTCACCGCAGGCGAGCGCGCGCTTCCAAGGAAACCGGACACAACGTCATGACACGCGCCTGGCGCGTGTCATTCGATGCCGCATTCCGTCTCGACCGCCGCGCTCGTCTGAATCTCTTCGATCTTCAGCGCCGAACCGACGCATGCTTTTGCGAGTGGTTCGCCCGTTTTCTTCGCGACCTCATCCGGCACGGGAATGTTGACCGAATGCGTGAACGCGCCCTTCTGAAACATAGCGAGATCGCCGGGAGCGAAACGCGTCCAGATTTCGTTATCTGTGAGCGGCGAGGTGGCGACCACTGCGACACGATTCGGGGGTCACTTGGCGAAATCGATCGACATTGTCCGCGTCGGTCAGATGCGCCGTCGAAAACGGCCAACTGCGAACCAGATAGTACAAATGCATCGGGCAGTGAGTGCGAGAACAGCGCCTGTCCGTTCGACATCAGAAAATTGAACACGCCGTATTGCGTGATGCTGCCCGTGAATTCAGCGAACGCGTCGAACAGTTCTTCCAGCGACGGCTGCGAGCACGGGAATGCCTTGCGCAGACCTTTCAGCAACGCGCAGAAGGTGAGTTCGCTGTCCGTCGTGCCGACAGGCTGATAGACGCCGTTCAACGCGGGCGCGTGGCCCTTGAGGTCGCCGTTGTGCGCGAAGATCCAGGGCGTGTCTCCACAACTCGCGCATAAACGGATGGCAATTCTCGAGCAAGGCAAGATATGCCCTTGCGTCGCCATTGCGGATATGCGCAATGGTGTTCTTCGATTTGATCGGGTAGCACTTGACCATCTCCGCGAGCGGCGAGCTGGCGGACGACTGGTGATCGATGAACAGCCGGCAGGCTTTGTCCTCGAAGAAGGCAATGCCCCAGCCGTCGGCATGGTCAACGGTGACGCCGCCGCGCGCTGCGAATCCGGTAAACGAGAATGTGACGTCGGTCGGTTCAGCGCAGTTCATTCCACAAGGAGTTGGCACATGTTGCGTGCGGCTTCGGGCTGCAGCGAGTCGCTGCAGCCGGGTTGTTACAACATGTATAACTAGTATATCATCGAGGCAAATTCGAAAAAATCGAACAGCGTCGAGCTTTAGCCGGCGTTGTCAATTTTCAACGGCGATTTTTGCCTGTCCTTGATAGGCGTTTGCGCGAAGTCGAGTATCGGCGCCTCTCGAGTGACACGCATGACCCACGCCTGCGTCACATCCCAACGTTCTCGCTCCCACATACGCCATGTCCGCTTCCGCATCGCTCAATACGCTCACTCTCGCGCGCCCCGACGACTGGCACCTGCACGTGCGCGACGGCGCCACGCTCGTCGCGGTTCTGCCGCACACGGCACGCCAGTTCGGCCGCGCGATCATCATGCCCAACCTCAAGCCGCCGGTGATGACGACCGAACTGGCCGCCGCGTATCGCGAGCGCATCCTGGTCGCGTTGCCGAAGGAAGGTGCGGCCGCGCGCTTCGAGCCGCTGATGACGCTCTATCTCACTGACAACACGCCGCCCGACGAAATCCGCCGCGCGAAAGAGAGCGGCTTCGTGCACGGCGTGAAGCTGTATCCGGCCGGCGCGACGACCAATTCGGACGCGGGCGTGACGAGCCTCGCCAAGTGTGCAAAGACGCTCGAAGCGATGCAGGACCTTGGCATGCCGCTGTTGATCCACGGGGAAGTAACGGATGGCGACATCGACGTGTTCGACCGCGAGAAGGTGTTCATCGACCGCGTGATGACGCAGCTGCGCCGCGACTTTCCGGCGCTCAAGGTCGTCTTCGAGCACATCACGACCAAGGATGCGGCTAACTACGTGCGCGACGCCGAAAGCACGATCGGCGCAACGATCACCGCACATCACCTGCTGTTCAACCGCAATGCGATGTTGGTCGGCGGCATCCGCCCGCATTATTTCTGTCTGCCGGTGATCAAGCGCGAAACGCATCGTCAGGCGCTGGTGGAGGCGGCGACGTCGGGAAATCCGCGCTTCTTCCTCGGCACGGACAGCGCGCCGCATCCGAAGGCTCTGAAGGAACACGCGTGCGGTTGCGCGGGATGCTATACGGCGCTGCATGCGCTCGAATTGTACACGGAAGCCTTCGACAAGGCGGGCGCGCTCGACAAGCTGGAAGGCTTCGCGAGCTTTCACGGCGCGGACTTCTATGGTCTGCCGCACAGCGCGGAGAAGGTGACGCTGGAACGCGCGTCGTGGACGCTACCCGCCGAAGTCAGCTCGGGCGATGCGCAGATCGTGCCCCTGCGGGGCGGCGAAGCGATCGGCTGGCGATTCGCGGACGCTTCCTGATCGCTTTCATGCAGCGAGCGCAGCGTGCACGACTTCGCGGATGATGATGCGCGCGCCGCATCGATTGGTCGCGTCCCTGGGGCTCGCGCCCATTGCCGTGCGCGGCCGGCGCTGGCAGTCCGCGGCGATCGATACCTACACGGCTTATCTCGACACGCTGAACGGCGATGCCCATGCCGCCACGCACATCACCGTGCGCGGCGAGGCGCTCGTGTTCATCGCGCAGGACGTGCGGACGGCGCATCCTACGAAGGCCACATCGCGCTGACCGGCTGCGTGCCGACGCACCACAATCTCCACGATTTCTTCAACGGCCTGATGTGGTTCCGCAGCCACGCATCAAGGCCGCGCACAGATCGATGCGCTCGGTATCGGCCCGACGCGAGGCGGTGTGCGCGACGCGCTCACGCTTTTCGACGAGAACGCCGTGCTTTTCGCCTGCACCGCCCGCGCTCGCCGATGCATTGCGCCGCTTCGACTGGCGCACGCTGTTCCTCACGGCACGCTCGGCGTGGGGCGAACGATGCGAAGCGCGGATCTTCGGTCATGCGCTGCTGGAAAAGCTCGTCGCGCCTTTAATAAGAAGTGCACGGGCCACGCATGGATCGTCGATGTTTCCCGCCGACTACTTCGCACTCGACGACACCGCCCGCCGCGCGATGCTCGATGCGCTGGTGGCGGCGCACATCCTGAGCGAGCTATTCGACAGCCGTGCGTTCGCGCCGCTACCGGTGCTGGGCGTGCCGGGCTGGTGGAGCGCGAACGCATCACCCGATTTCTACGACGACACGAGCGTGTTTCGCCTGGGCTGTCGGATTCGCTGAGCGCGCCGGATGATAAAATCGACGCCGCAAAGCAGGCTAGGCAATCGCGGCTTCGGCGTTTTCGGACGCAGAGGGCGAGGAAAGTCCGGACTCCACAGGGCAGGGTGATGGCTAACGGCCATCCGTGGCGACACGCGGAACAGGGCAACAGAAAGCAAACCGCCGATGGCTTCAGGCGCAAGCCCGGAGATCAGGTAAGGGTGAAACGGTGCGGTAAGAGCGCACCGCGGACGTCGCGAGGCGTTCCGGCACGGTAACCTCCACCCGGAGCAATTCCAAATAGGCAGGCACGCATCCTCGCGATGCAGGACGGGGCCCCCCGTTCGTCTGCGGGTAGGAAGCTTGGGCGCGTCAGCAATGGCGCGCCTAGAGGAATGATTGCCACGCGCATCGGGCTTCGGCGCGATGCGTGCACAGAATCCGGCTTATCGGCCCGCTTTGTCGTCCTTCAAAAGGAAAGAGCCGGCGTCGCGAGACGTCGGCTCTTTTTCTTTTTACTTCAGCGGGCGGCGCGGTTCAGACTTCGACGATATCGAACGAATGCGTCAGCTCTGCCGACTTCGCCAACATGATCGACGCCGAGCAGTATTTGTTGTGCGACAGGTTGATCGCGCGCTCGACCGTCGCCGGGTTCAGGTTCTTGCCCGTGAGTAGAAATCAAGGGCGTTCGATGTCTGCTTTCCGGCGACAATCTACTGACCTGAGGAATGGCTCTAGATATGCGATGCGCGGGATGGCCGAAGGCGACGTGCAACAACCTATTGAATTTAAATAATTTTAATGCCTTGATGTCAATACGTTTGTCTATTTCACATTATGAATTTAATTTGCATGATGGAAATCTTCTTGCGTCGCACCATGGCCGATACCTACACTTAATTTGTCTCCTCCACCTCCTCCTATGATGGATTCAGGCCGAGCCACAGTTGCTCGGGGTTTTTTCGCCCGCTGACGTTGCGCTGCGCGAGCGCCGCCGCAAGTATTTGACGACACGCACAATTTCCCTATCTATAATTTAAAGTTATCTTCGCCACACGCCCGCGGAGAGAGGCTTGTGAGGGCTTGCAAGCGTTCACATAAGCAGGACCGAACAAGGCGGAAGCATCAAGGGCAGTTCATATTTTTGGATCGATCATGAAGACGTTTTCCGCAAAAGCCGAAGAGGTGGCGCGCGAATGGTACGTGATTGACGCGACGGATAAACTCCTCGGCCGTGTCGCCAGCGAAGTGGCACGCCGTCTGCGCGGCAAGCACAAGCCTGAATTTACTTCGCACATCGATACCGGTGATTTCATCATCGTCGTCAATGCCGGCAAGCTGAAGGTCACCGGCAACAAGACCACGGACAAGAAGTACTATCGTCACTCGGGCTACCCGGGCGGGATCTACGAAACGACGTTCGGCAAGATGCAAGAGCGCTTCCCGGGCCGCGCGCTCGAGAAGGCTGTCAAGGGCATGCTTCCGAAGGGTCCGCTCGGCTACGCGATGATCAAGAAGCTGAAGGTCTACGCCGAAGCTACGCATCCGCACTCGGCGCAACAACCGAAGTCGATCGAGATTCGAGATCTAAGGGAGCCCACATGATCGGTAAATGGAATTACGGTACGGGCCGCCGCAAGAGCGCCGTTGCTCGTGTCTTCATCAAGTCGGGCAAGGGCAAGATCGTTGTCAACGGCAAGTCCATCGCCGGCTACTTCTCGCGCGAAACGTCGCTGATGATCGTGCGTCAACCGTTGGAACTCACGAACCACGGCACCACGTTCGACATCAAGGTCAACGTGACGGGCGGCGGTGAAACGGGTCAGGCAGGCGCGGTTCGCCACGGCATCACGCGCGCGCTGATGGACTACGACGCAACGCTCAAGTCGCAACTCTCTAACGCTGGCTTCGTCACCCGCGACGCACGTGAAGTGGAACGTAAGAAGGTCGGTTTCCACAAGGCACGTCGCCGGAAGCAATTCTCGAAGCGCTAATCAATTCGGATGTGTTTCGGGGCTTCGCCAGACGCGCTCTAGCGAAGCTGCTGCAAAAACCGCCCGCACTCAAGGTGCCGGCGGCTTTTTCGTTTGGCTTTTTCGTTTTGGCGCAGGCAAGCTGAAAGATGTCGAATTTGCATATAGCCCATTGATTCCATGGACATTCGGCACGATATTGAGATCAGCCCTACAATAATACAATGGAAGCTTAATTGGAGAGTTCGAATGAGCGCTGTCAGCGACACCCCCACGACCGAAATGTCCTTGCCGTTCGTCTTTACCGACGCGGCTGCGGAGAAGGTCAAGCAATTGATCGACGAAGAAGGCAATCCGGATCTGAAGCTGCGCGTGTTCGTGCAAGGTGGCGGATGCTCGGGTTTCCAGTACGGATTCACGTTCGACGAAGAGGTCAACGAACACGACACCGTCACTGAAAAGGGCGGCGTGCAACTGCTGATCGATTCGATGAGCTATCAGTATCTGGTCGGCGCGGAGATCGACTACAAGGACGATCTCAACGGCGCGCAGTTCGTGATCAAGAACCCGAACGCGACGACAACCTGCGGTTGCGGTTCGTCGTTTTCGGTCTGATGCACGACGCAGCGCAATTCACGTGCTGTAGCGAAAACGGAGTGTTCGGGCTCCGTTGTGCTTTCTACGTACTACAAAGGCAAGGGTTTTCCCGTTGAGCACAAGCACAATTGGGGTTTTCGTTACTGCATGCTGCAATGCCATCGGTGCGCGTAAGAAGGTGAAGCACTGCGGTACTACAATCGGTCATGTTGGGCCAATAGCCCGGACC
>JAQFVJ010000088.1 GCA_029439525.1 Caballeronia sp. BR6202001591004 | reverse complement strand
CGCGAGCACAACAAAAATCCGAAGCCGATCAAGTGGAAGTATGACGATCCTTCGCCTCGGATCCACCCGGTGCCAAATCAATCACGCAGTCGACTAGGCTTCACGGCGCGCGGCGTGCAGCGCACGTTGCAAGAGCCCGAAAAAGAAAAACCCCGGTTGCACGTCACCCACGACCGGGTTTTTTTCTTCGACTCACCACGCGCCGCAGCAGCGACGCATGCCTTAATCCGCGCCGGCTTCACGGCTTGCGCGACGGCGCTCGTGTTCCTTCAGATGGCGCTTGCGCAGACGGATCGATTGCGGCGTCACTTCGACGAGTTCGTCGTCGTCGATGAATTCGACCGCGTATTCGAGCGACAACTGGATCGGCGGCACGAGGCGGACGGCTTCGTCGGTGCCCGATGCACGGACGTTGGTCAGTTGCTTGCTCTTAATCGGATTCACGACGAGATCGTTGTCGCGGCTATGGATACCGATGATCATGCCTTCGTACAGCGCATCGCCCGGCGTCACGAACATGCGGCCGCGATCCTGTAGCTTCCACAGTGCGTAGGCGACCACAACGCCATCGACCTGCGAGATCAGCACGCCATTGCGCCGCTCGCCGACCGAGCCTTCCTTCACCGGCTGATACGAATCGAAGGTGTGGCTCATCAGGCCCGTGCCGCGCGTGAGCGTCAGGAACTCGCTCTGGAAGCCGATCAGACCGCGCGCCGAAATGCGGTATTCGAGACGCGTGCGGCCACGGCCGTCCGACGTGATGTCGAACATTTCGCCCTTGCGGCGGCCGAGTTCTTCCATTACGCGGCCCTGATGCTGGTCTTCGATATCGACCGTCAGGTTTTCGAATGGCTCGTGCTTCACGCCGTCGATTTCCTGCAGCACCACGTGCGGACGCGACACGGCCAGCTCATAGCCTTCGCGGCGCATGTTCTCGACGAGAATGGTCAGGTGCAGCTCACCGCGGCCCGACACTTCGAAAGTCGTTTCGTCGCCGGTGTCCTTCACGCGCAGCGCGACGTTGTGGTTCAGTTCCTTGGTCAGACGATCGCGAATCTGGCGGCTCGTGACGAATTTACCTTCCTTGCCCGCCAGCGGCGACGAATTGACGAGGAAGTTCATCGTGAGCGTCGGTTCATCGACGGTGATCATCGGCAGTGCTTCGGGATTGTCCGGCGAGCAGATGGTCACGCCGATGCCGATTTCCTCGATGCCGTTGATCAGCACGATGTCGCCGGCCTGCGCTTCTTCCACCTGCATGCGCTCCAGACCGTGGAACGACAGCACCTGATTGATCTTGCGGTTGAGGATAGCGCCGTCTGGACCCGAACGCACCGCGACCTGCATGCCCGGGCGGATGCGGCCGCGCGCCACGCGGCCCACGCCGATACGGCCAACGTACGAGTTGTAGTCGAGCGAGGTGATCTGCAGTTGCAGGGGACCGTCCGAGTCGGCCGGACACACCGGCACGTGCTCGAGGATGGCTTCGAACAGCGGACGCATGGTGCCTTCGTGCGTTTCCGGATCGAGGCTCGCGTAGCCGTTCAGGCCCGACGCGTAGACGATCGGGAAGTCGAGCTGCTCTTCGGTCGCGCTGAGCTTGTCGAACAGGTCGAAAGTCTGGTTGATCACCCAGTCGATACGCGCGCCCGGGCGGTCCACCTTGTTGATGACGACGATCGGCTTAAGGCCGAGCGCCAGCGCCTTCTTGGTTACGAAGCGCGTCTGCGGCATCGGGCCTTCGACGGCGTCAACCAGCAGCAGCACGGAGTCGACCATCGACAGCACGCGCTCCACTTCACCACCGAAGTCCGCGTGTCCCGGCGTGTCGACAATGTTGATGTGCGTGCCTTCGTACTCGACCGCGCAGTTTTTCGCTAGGATCGTGATGCCGCGTTCCTTTTCGATGTCGTTCGAGCCCATGACGCGCTCGGCGACCTGCTGGTTGTCACGGAAGGTGCCTGACTGGCGGAGCAACTGGTCGACGAGCGTGGTCTTGCCGTGGTCGACGTGGGCGATGATGGCGATATTGCGGAGGGCGCGAGTCATAAGAGAATGTCTTGATTGTGCGCCGTGGAGCGGGCCTTCGCGGAAAGCGTGGTTATCTAGCTCGGCAAACCCTTCATCGAATGCAAATCGCGGGTCCGGCGCGGTGATAATCAAAAAATATAGCATGCACGGATGTCGCTTTTTCGCAATAGGCCGCTACCCGAAATGATGCTGCGCGGCGCGACGCTGCCACCTCTAGCATGGGACGTACGCCCGCCGCAGCAAGCTGCCGCCCTAACGTCCTAACTATGTTAAGCGGTTCCGTAAAACATCTTTGCAGGGTCTGCAACCCGCTCCTATAATGCTGCCTAGTCGACTATTGCAATCGCACGATTATTTACATGAGCGACACGCCCAAACCGACCACGCTCGACAATTACGTGCTGAGCGAGAGCGTCGGCTACCTGATCAGCCGCGTGCGCTCGACGATGTGGAACATGGTCACGCAGCACACGACCTCGGAACTGGGCATCACCAGCACGCAGGCCAGCATCATGTTCATGCTAGCGGTCGGCAAATGCGCGACGGCGGCGGATATCGCACGCGAATACGGCATCGACGCAAGCGCCGTCACGCGCCTGATCGACCGTCTGGAGAAGCGCAGCCTGCTGTCCCGCGTGCGCAGCGAGAAAGACCGGCGCGTCGTGCGTCTGGCGCTCACCGGGGACGGCCGCGCGATGGCCGAGAAAGTGCCTGCGATCTTCACGCGCGTACTGGACAATCTGCTCACCGGGTTCTCGCCCGAAGAGGTTGGATTTCTCAAGAATATGCTACGGCGCATTCTGGCGAACTCGTGCGACCCGTCGGCCGCGTCGCTGCTCGCCGGCACCGACAAGTCCGCGAGTTGATTGCAACGACAAGCAAAATCGTGCCTGACTCGCACCCGATAAGCTTACAAAATGACTGCAACGTCCATTTTTAATACTCATCTCAAGAGACGAGCAATGAAACCTCTCTCCTTGTCCGCACCGCGCGCCACCCGCCTCACGCAGCGCGCAGCGGCCGTCGCCGTCGCGCTGGTCGTCACGGGCTGCGCAAACTATTCGGGCATTTCGAGCGACAAGCAGATCTCGACGCCCGACCAATACGAAGCCACTCAGAGCATCCCCGGTCAAGGCGGCCAGTGGCCGAAGCTCGACTGGGCGAACCAGTTCGGCGATCCGCAACTGCCGAAGCTGATCGACGAAGCGCTCGACGACAATCCGTCCATCGTGCAGGCGCAGGCGCGGCTCGCGAAGGCATCGTCGTATATCGAAACCTCGCGCTCGGCGTTGTATCCGAAGGTCAACGGCTCGTACTCGTGGACGCGCGAACTGTATTCCGCCAACGCGCTGTTCCCGCCGCCCTACGGCGGCACGTGGTTCAGCGAAAACAACGTGCTCGCCAGCGCGTCGTGGGATCTCGACCTGTGGGGTAAGAACCGCGCGCGGCTGAATCAGGCCGTGTCGCAGGAAAAAGCTGCCGAGGCGGACATGCAGCAGGCGCGCGTGACGCTCGCCGCGTCGGTGGCGCGCACGTATAACCAGCTCGCCCTGCTCTACGCGCTGCGCGATGTGACGCAGCGCGAAATCGCCAATCGCGAGAACGTCGGGCGCATCACCAACGGGCGTGTCACGGCAGGCCTCGATACCAACGTCGAGCGCCGCACCGCCGAAGACAATGTCGCCACCAGCCAGACCAATTTGAGCGATCTCGACGGCCAGATCGAATCCGTGCGCTATCAGCTCGCGGCGCTGCTGGGCAAAGGTCCGGATCGCGGCCCGCAGATCGCCAATCCGGTGATCAACCCGAACGTCAACGTATCGCTGCCGAACAACGTGCCGGTTAATCTCGTGTCGCGCCGTCCGGATATCGTCGCGGCGCGCTGGCAAGTCGAGGCATCGACGCACAACATCAAGGAAGCGAAGGCCGAGTTCTTCCCGGACATCAACCTCGCGGCGGGCTTCGGCTTCGATGCGTTCGGCTGGGGCCGCTTCCTGACCAACAGCAGCCGTCAGATTCAGGCGGAGCCGGCGATCCATCTGCCCTTCGATGCCGGCGCGTTGCGCGCGCAGTTGAAAGGCCGCTACGCCGATTTCGAAGGCGACGTCGCCAACTACAACCAGATGCTCACCAACGCGATGAACGACGTGGCGACCAACATCTCGTCGATCCGCGCGGTCGACAAGCAGATGAGCGATGCGCAGCACGCGCTCGCCGCCGCGACCAGCGCCCACAACCTCGCGGTGGTCCGCTACAAGGCTGGCCTGTCGCCGCAGTTGCAGGTGCTGACCGCCGACCAGAACCGCCTCGCCAACGAGCAGACGGTGACGAACCTGCGCATGCGCCGCAGCGATCTGCAGATCGCGCTGATCCGCTCGCTTGGCGGCGGGTTCGATGCGACCGACAGCAATCTCGCCATCGACGGCAGCGGGCAGAAAGTTTCGGCTCGAACGCCAGCGCCGGAGCAGGCCACGAAGCAAGCGGCAAACTAAGCCAAGCACAAGAACACGCATCACAAATACGGAAATATTCGGAGCCTTTCATGAGCGACCCTCAACAAAACGCAGCAGCAGCAGCCGCGCCCGCGCCGAAACAAAGCAACGGCAAACGACACCGGCTGATGACGCTGATCGTGCTCGTTATCATCATCGCGGCGGTCGCGTACGGTCTGTACTACTTCCCCGTCGCACGATTCCATGAGACGACCGACGACGCCTACGTGAACGGCAACGTCGTGCAGATCACGCCGCAGGTCACCGGCACGATCATCTTCGTGAACGCCGACGATACACAGACCGTAAAGATCGGCGATCCGCTGGTCGTGCTCGATCCCGCCGACTCGAAAGTCGCGCTCGATTCCGCCGAAGCAAATCTCGCGCAGACGGTGCGTCAGGTGCGCACGTACTTCGTGAACAACGGCCAGTACGAAGCGCAGATCGCGCTGCGTCGCTCCGATCTGTCGCGCGCGCAGGACGACTTGACACGCCGCATGCAGGTGGCGCAAACGGGCGCCGTGTCGCAGGAAGAAATCTCTCACGCGCGCGACGCGGTGCGCGGCGCACAGGCCGCGCTCGACGCCGCGCAGCAGGAACTCGCGTCGAACCGGTCGCTCACCGCGAACACGTCGATCGCCGAGCATCCGAACGTGCTCGCCGCCGCCGCGAAGGTCCGCGATTCGTACATCAACTGCGCGCGCAACACGCTGCCGGCGCCGGTGACGGGCTATGTCGCGAAGCGCTCGGTGCAGGTCGGCCAGCGCGTCGCACCGGGCAATCCGCTGATGGCGATCGTGCCGCTCAACGGCGTGTGGGTCGATGCCAACTTCAAGGAAGTGCAGTTGAAGCACATGCGCATCGGTCAGCCGGTGGAACTGACGGCCGATCTGTACGGTTCGAGCGTCGTGTATCACGGCAAGGTGATCGGCTTCTCGGCGGGCACGGGCTCGGCGTTCTCGCTGCTGCCGGCACAGAACGCGACCGGCAACTGGATCAAGGTGGTACAACGTCTGCCGGTGCGTATCCAGCTCGATCCGAAGGAACTGGAGCAGCATCCGCTGCGTATCGGCCTGTCGATGGATGTCGACGTGACGATCAAGGACGACAACGGCGCGCAACTCGGCCACACGGCCAACACGATCTATCAGACCAACGTGTTCGACAAGTACGGCGCGCAGGCGGATCAGGAAATCGCGCGCATCATCCAGCAGAACGAAGGCAGCGGTCCGGGCACGGGTGCGGGCACGCAGACGCCGGCGACGAGCTCGTCGGAGCGCGGCAAGAGCGCGGTGAAGTCGGCATCGGCCACCAAGCTGATGTAAGCGGATTCACCTCATGTCTTCGCAAAACATCGTTCATCCACCGCTATCGGGCGGGAAGCTCGTTATCGGAACGATCGCCGTGTCGCTCGCGGTGTTCATGAACGTGCTCGATACGTCGATCGCGAAGGTCTCGATTCCGTCAATCTCGGGCGACCTCGGCGTATCGTCGGATCAGGGCACGTGGGTCATCACGTCGTTCGCGGTCGCCAACGCGGTCTCGGTGCCGCGGCTGGCTCACGCAGCGGCTCGGTCAGGTGCGGCTGTTTCGCGGCTCGATCATCCTGTTCGTGATCGCATCGTGGCTGTGCGGCCTCGCGCCGACGCTGCCCTCCCTGCTCGCCGCGCGCGTGCTGCAGGGGGCGGTCGCCGGCCCGATGATTCAGCTGTCGCAGAAGTTGCTGCTCGCGAGCTATCCGCGCGAGAAAGCGCTGATGGCCTTGTCGATGGGTCGATGACCACGCTGATCGCGCCGGTCACCGGGCCGATTCTCGGCGGCTGCTGGATCTCAGACAACATCTCGTGGCCGTGGATCTTCTACGTGAACATCCCGGTCGGCATCGTCGCGGCGATCGCCACGTTCGCGATTTTCCGCGAACGCGATTCGGCGATACGCAAGGCGCCGATCGATGTCATCGGTCTCGGCTTGCTGGTCGTCTGGGTCGGCTCCCTGCAGATCATGCTCGACAAGGGTAAAAACCTCGACTGGTTCAATTCGACGACCATTGTCGTGCTCGCGCTGGTCGCAGTGATCGCGTTCTTCTTCGTGTGGGCACTAACGGCGGAGCATCCGGTGGTGAACCTGTCGCTGTTCGCGCTGCGCAATTTCACCGGCGGCACGATCGTGCTATCGGTCAGCTATGGCTTGTACTTCGGCAATCTCGTGCTGTTGCCGCTGTGGCTGCAGACCGATATCGGCTATACGGCGACGGATGCGGGTCTGGTAATGGCGCCGGTCGGCCTCTTCGCGGTACTGCTGTCGCCAATCACCAGCAAGTTTCTACCGCGCACCGATCCGCGTCGTATCGCGACGGCGGCGTTCCTCGTGTTCACGCTGTGTTTCTGGATACGCTCGCGCTACACCACCGGCGTGGATACGTGGTCGCTGACCCTGCCGACGCTGGTTCAGGGCATCGCGATGGCCGGATTCTTCATTCCGCTCGTGTCGATCACGCTGTCCGGCCTGCCTGGGCATCACATTCCGGCTGCGTCGGGCTTGTCGAACTTCGTGCGGATCCATGTGCGGGGGCATTGGCACGTCGATCTTTTTTCGACGGCCTGGGAGCATCGGTCGATCGTGCATCACGTTCAGCTGGTCGAAGGCGCGAATTCGTTCAATCCTGTCTTCAACAACTCGCTTCAGCAGATGCAGGCGCTCGGGATGTCGCAGGAACAAAGCTGGGGACTGTTCAATAAATAGCATGGCGACGCAACAGGCCGCCCAGCTCGGCGTGAACGACATGTTCTATATCTCGGCGGGAATTTTTGTCGCGCTGATCGTGTTGATCTAGATTACGCGGCCTGAGCGCACGGGTGGCAAGGATTCGGCGGCAGCAGCGGCGGCGCATTGACACTGGTTTGTTTTTTTATGTGAAAAAGCCCGGAATGAAATTTCATTCCGGGCTTTTTCATTGTGCGGTGACGATCAACCGTTCTGGAGCAAGCACACCTTCGCCTGCTTCGGCTACGCCGAGTAATCGGCCGCCTTCCTGCGCGTAGACACGCACGTGGCCATCTTCGAGACGCGTGTTTGCGGCATCGGCCAGACGCAGACGCTGGCCGTGCAGAAAACGCTTCGTCGCTTCATCGTCGAGCCGAACGGCTGGAAAGGTCGACAGCAGCGCATCCACGGGTTGAAGACGCGCGTCACGTTCGGCTTCGTTCAGGTCGGCTAAAGCATCCAGCGTGACCGCGTGCTCCAGCGTCAGCGCGCCGACGCCCGTGCGGCGCAACGCCGTCAGATGCGCGCCGCATCCGAGCGTTGCGCCGATATCTTCCGCCAGCGTGCGCACATAAGTCCCCTTGCTGCACGTCACGCGAAACGTCACCAGCGGAAGCGCACACGCGATCATCTGCAACACGTGGATGGCGACCTGACGGCCTTCGCGCTCGACCGTTTGCCCCGCGCGCGCGTATTCGTACAACGGCTTGCCATCGCGTTTCAGCGCGGAATACATCGGCGGGACCTGCAAGATATCGCCAATGAACTGCTGCATCGCTTCGACGACCGCCGGCTCGTCGCACGTCACCTCGCGCGTATCGATGGCTTCGCCTTCGGCATCGCCTGTCATGGTGCGGATGCCGAGGCGCATCGTCGCTTCGTAGGTCTTGTCGGCTCCGAGCAAGTCTTTCGAAAACTTCGTCGCCTCGCCGAAGCACAGCGGCAGCAAACCAGTCGCCAGCGGATCGAGCGTGCCCGTATGCCCCACCTTCTTCGCCAGAGAAATGCGCTTTGCCTTGATGAGCGCATCGTTGCTCGATAAGCCGAGCGGCTTGTCCAGCAACAGCACGCCATCTAGCGCACGGGGCGGAATTTTCGGCCGCGCCTGTTTCTCCGAGCCGCTCATCGATTACGCGCCTTCCTCGTAATCTTTCGCGCGCGTGGAATTGGCCTCATCGATCAGGCGCGACATCTCGACCGCCTTCTCGATCGTCTTGTCGTAATGGAAATGCAGCGTCGGCACCGTGTGAATATGCAGACGCTTGAACAGCAGATTGTGCAGATGCCCCGCCGCGTAATTCAGCCCTTCCTCGGTCTGTTTCGGATCGCCGGTCAAGGTCGTGAAATAGACCTTCGCATGCGCGTAGTCAGGCGTCAGCTCGACGCTCTGAATCGTCACCATGCCGATGCGCGGGTCCTTCACTTCGCGCATCAGCTCCGAAAGGTCGCGTTGAATCTGGTCCGCAATCTGTACGTTGCGGTTCGTTGAAGTCCCTCTTTTAGCCATGGTGTTGTTCCTTGTCTTCGCTCTTCACCGCCGCAAGTAAAAAGGGCGGAGCGAGCCGTCAGGCTCACCCCCGCGCCCTCGATCCGGCGGCTCAGCGCATTACAGCGTGCGAGCCACTTCGGTCACTTCGAAGACTTCGAACTGATCGCCTTCGACGATATCGCTGAAGTTCTTGATCGACATACCGCACTCGAAGCCCTGACGCACTTCCTTCACGTCGTCCTTGAAGCGCTTGAGCGAATCCAGTTCGCCGGTATGGATCACGACGTTGTTGCGGATCACGCGCACCGACGAGGTACGCTTGACCACGCCATCCGTGACCATACAACCTGCGATCAGCCCGACCTTCGGCACGCGGATCACCTGACGCACCTCGACCATACCCGTCACCGTCTCGCGCTTCTCCGGCGCCAGCATGCCGGACATCGCCGCCTTCACCTCATCCACAGCGTCATAGATGATGTTGTAGTAGCGGATGTCGATGCCGTTCGCCTCGGCCACCTTGCGCGCCTGAGCATCCGCGCGCGTGTTGAAGCCGATGATGACCGCCTTCGAAGCCGTCGCCAGGTTGACGTCCGATTCGCTGATCGCGCCGACCGCGCTGTGCACGATCTGCACGCGCACTTCGTTAGTCGACAGCTTCTGCAGCGATTGCACCAGCGCTTCCTGCAAGCCCTGCACGTCCGCCTTGACGATGAGCGGCAGATTCTGCACTTCGCCTTCGCCCATCTGCTCGAGCATGTTTTCGAGCTTGGCGGCCTGCTGCTTCGCCAGCTTGACGTCGCGGAACTTGCCCTGACGGAACAGCGCGATTTCGCGCGCCTTGCGCTCGTCTAGCAACACGATGACTTCCTCGCCCGCCGCCGGCACTTCCGACAGACCCTGGATTTCCACCGGAATCGACGGACCCGCCGACTTGGTCGGCTTGCCGGTTTCGTCCAGCATGGCGCGCACACGACCATACGCGCTACCGGCCAGAACCACGTCACCGCGATTGAGCGTGCCCGACTGCACGAGGATGGTCGCGACCGCGCCCTTGCCCTTGTCCAGCTTGGCTTCGATGACGAGGCCCTTGGCGGCTGCTTCGACCGGAGCGGTCAGCTCGAGCACTTCGGCCTGCAGCGACACGTTTTCCAGCAGATCGTCGATGCCCTTGCCGGTCTTCGCCGACACTTCGATGAACGGCGAATCGCCACCGTACTCTTCCGGCACCACACCTTCCGCGACGAGTTCCTGCTTCACGCGGTCCGGGTTGGCTTCCGGTTTGTCGATCTTGTTGATCGCGACGACGATCGGCACGCCGCCCGCCTTCGCGTGGGCGATTGCTTCCTTCGTCTGCGGCATCACGCCGTCATCCGCTGCAACGACCAAAATGACGATATCGGTTGCCTTCGCGCCGCGCGCGCGCATGGCCGTGAAGGCCTCGTGACCCGGCGTGTCGAGGAAGGTGATGATACCGCGCGGCGTATCGACGTGATACGCGCCGATATGCTGCGTGATGCCGCCCGCTTCGCCCGCCGCCACTTTCGCGCGACGGATGTAGTCCAGCAGCGAGGTCTTGCCGTGGTCGACGTGACCCATGACGGTGACGACCGGCGGACGCGGCAGCTTCTCTGTCGTATCTTCGGTGGCTTCGCCTTCGATCAGCAGCGCTTCCGGATCGTCCAGCTTTGCCGCGACCGCGCGATGGCCCAGTTCTTCGACGACGATTATCGCCGTTTCCTGGTCCAGCACCTGGTTGATCGTGACCATCTGGCCGAGCTTCATCATCACCTTGATGACTTCCGAAGCCTTCACCGACATCTTGTGCGCGAGATCCGCCATCGAAATGGTTTCCGGCACGTGCACTTCGCGGACGATCGGTTCCGTCGGCGCCTGGAACGAAGTCTGTTCCTGATGCTTGCCGCGTCCCTTCGGACCGCCGCGCCAACCGCGATCGACGCCGCCGCTGGTATCGCCGCGCGTCTTCATGCCACGGCGCTTCGATGCGTCGTCCTGCTGCGACCAGCCACCCTTGCCCGGAGCCGTCGTCGAGGCGGGCGCTGCCGCGCCGCGGGCCGCAGGCTTCTTCGCCGCAGCGGGCGCACGTTGCGCCTGCGCGCCTTCCGGCCGCGCGGGCTTGTGCAGCGTGCCCTTGGCTTCGGCAGCCTTGGTCGCTTCCGCCGGCTTCGCGGCGGGCGCGGATTCCGGCGCCTTCACCTGCGCCTTGCGCGGCGTGCTCATCATTTTGCGGATAGCGCGTGCTTCGGCTTCCGCCGCCGCACGGCGCTTGG
>JAQFVJ010000087.1 GCA_029439525.1 Caballeronia sp. BR6202001591004 | reverse complement strand
GACGAAGGCGGCGCGGCGTCGACGATGCGCGCGTGCAGCGTGGTCGTCGCATCGGCGACAGTGCCGCCCGCGTACGCGATCGCGCTCGGCAAAAAGCTCGCGCAACGCGGTATCGGCTTGATCGATTCGCCGGTGTCGGGCGGCGTGACGGGCGTGGCGAACGGCACGCTGTCGCTGCTCGCGTCAGGCCCAGACAGCGCGTTCAAAGCCTGCGAGGACGTGTTGCAGGCGATCGCATCGAAGGTCTATCGATTGGGACAGGCGCACGGCATCGGTTCGAAGGTGAAGGTCATCAATCAATTGCTAGTGGGCGTGCAGATCGCCGCCGCTGCGGAAGCGATGGCGCTGGGTTTGCGCGAAGGGCGTCGATCCGTCGCAACTGTACGACGTCATCACGCACAGCGCGGGCAATTCGTGGGCATTCGCTGGTCGCGTGCCGCACATCATCGAAGGCAACTATGCTCCGCCGACGACCGCGCTCGATATCTGCGTGAAGGATCTCGGTCTCGTGCTCGAAGCGGCACGTGCCAGCAAGGTTCCGCTGCCGCTCGCGTTCCACCGCGTTCCAGATGTTCACGACGGCGTCCGCCGCCGGCTACGTCAACGAGAACGATACTGCTGCGGTCATCAAGATATTATTCCCCCAGCATCACCTTACCGTCCAAAGCGACCAAGGATACTTAATCATGCAAGCTTCCATCATCGGCTGAAGTCATCTTCCGTTCGGCAAACTCGACGCGCTCGAAACCGAGGACATGATCGCGCAATCCGCGACACAGGCGCTCGCGCATGCGGGCGTCGTCGATTCGGTTCATGTCGGCACGTTCAACGGCGGTTTCGTGTATCAGGACTTTCCGTCCGCGCTCATATTCAACGCTATTCCCGAACTGCGCTACACGTCGACCGTGCGTTGTGAAAACGCCTGCGCAACGGGTTCGGCGGCGATCTATTCCGCGCGCGATGCGAAGCGCGCTCTCGTGTTCCGCTCGACCACGCAAGTGAGTGATTTCCTGCCGTTGTCGCGACGCGATCCGACCGAGTTCTCCGGTGCGCGCCGTGCATGGCAACGCGGTCTCGACGACGCGAAGCTCACGCTCGACGATCTCGCTTTCGTCGAAACGCAAGACTGCTTTATGATCGCCGAACTGCTGGAGTACGACGCAATGGGTCTCGCGGAAAAAGGCCAGGGCGCGCGCGTGATTCTCGATGGGGTGTCGACGAAGGAAGGGCGCTTGCCGATCAATCCGTCGGGTGGGCTGAAGTCGAAGGGGCATCCGATCGGTGCGACCGGCGTATCGATGCACGTCATGGCCGCGATGCAACTCGCGGGCGAAGCCGGCGACATGCAGATTCCCAATGCGAATGTCGCGGGCGTGTTCAACCATGGGCGGCGCAGCGGTGGCGAAATATCTGAGCATTCTCGAACGACGCGCCTGAGGAGACCGACTCGCATGCTGACCACCGTCATGAATCTGGGCGATCTGCTGACACAGGCCGCCCGCCGCCTACCCGACGAGCCGGGTTTTATCACGCCGTCGCGCACGCATACGTGGGCGGAAATCGATCGCCGGGTGGATGCGGTGTGCGCGGCTTTGCGCGCGCAAGACATCGGAAAGGGCGACAGGATTCTCGTACACTCGCGCAACAACCTGCCGCTGTTCGAAAGCGCGTGGATTGCGTTCAAGCTGGGCGCGATGTGGGTGCCGACGAACTATCGCGTGGCGCCGCCGGAAACCGCGTATCTGGCAAAATCGAGTGGCGCGCGCGTGATGATCTATGACCGCGGCTTCGCGAACTACGTCGATGCGGTGCGCGATGCGTCCGATGCACTCGAATTCGTCATCGCGCTGGATGCGCCGCGTGCGTGTGAATTGGACTACGAAGCATTGGCATCTTCATCGGAAGCACCGTTCGCATCGGTCGATGTGGATCGGGACGATCCGCTGTGGTTCTTCTATACGTCGGGAACGCCGGGTCATCCGAAAGCCGGCACGCTCACGCACGGGCAGATGGCCTTCGTCGTGACCAGTCATCTCGCCGATCTGATGCCGGGCATTACGTACAAGTCGCGCTCGCTGGTGGTCGCGCCACTGTCGCACGGTGCGGGCATTCATGCGATCGTCAACACGGCGCGTGGCGCAGCGCATGTGCTGCCGGCATCGGACAAGATGGACCCGGAAGAAGTGTGGTCGCTCGTGCAGCAGCATCGTGTGGACAATATGTTCACGGTGCCGACCATCGTCAAGATGCTTACCGAGCATGAGAGCGTCGACCGTTTTACGATCACAGCTCGCTCAGGTTCGTGATCTATGCGGGTGCGCCGATGTATCGCGCCGACCAGAAGCACGCGCTGAACAAGCTCGGACGCGTGCTCGTGCAGTACTACGATCTCGTCGAAGTGACGGGCAACATCACCGTGCTGCCGCCCTGGCTGCATGAGGAAGACGAAGATGCGCCCAACTGCCGCGCGGGCACCTGCGGTTATGCGCGCACGGGCATCGACATTGCGATCTTCGATGATGATGGCAAGCGTCTTCAGCCTTTCGAAACAGGCGAAATCTGCGTGCACGGTCCAGCCGTGATGCTCGGCTACGACAACAATCCCGATGTGAACACGAAAGCGTTCAAGCACGACTGGTTCCATACGGGTGACCTGGGACATCTGGATCGCGAGGGCTTTTTGTATATCACCGGACGTTCGTCAGACATGTACATTTCGGGTGGATCGAATGTGTGAAGTAGAGGAAGCGCTGCTGACGCATCCGGCGCGCCGCCGTGCTCGGCATGCCCGATCCGAAATGGGGCGAACTGGGCGTCGCGGTCGTCGTGTGCAAACCGTGGCACAACGTGAGCACAGAGGAACTGCTTGGCAACTCGACGGACGGCTCGCGCGCTACAAGTGGCCGCGTCACTTCGTGTCGTGTACTGGGATGGGATGCGTTACCGAAGTCAGCGTACGGGAAGATCACGAAGAAAGACGTGCGCGCGTAGCTCGTGAAGGAATGGGAAGCGTATTGCGCGAGTCAGGCAGCGGCGGTCTGATTGATATCGGATCGCGACATCGAACGATACATGCTCGCGCTGCTTGGGGAGCGCGCGAGGACGTCATCGATTTGTCCATCGGATGTCGCGCGCGCACTTGTCAGCGACGAAGGCGATTGGCGCGCATCGATGCCATCGATCAGGCAGGTCGCGGCGCAACTCGCGCGTGAAGGCATCTTGACAATCACCCAGCGCGGTGCGACGCTCGATCTGGATCAGCCGAGTCGCGGTCCGATCCGCTTGCGGCGCGGGCCGCAATTTCCCGCTTCGGAGTAGCGTAGCTGCGAGCGGTAAGTTAGTGCAGCGCCTTTTCGTCCGCGCGCAAGGTCAGGATGCGCACGCCGTTTCGCGTCACGGCCACCGTGTGCTCGAATTGCGCCGACAGTCGCCCGTCACGCGTGACGAGACCGTCCAGCCAACGTCTTCGGTTCGAACGGCATGCCGCCCTTCGTTAAGCATGGGTTCGATGGTGAACACCATGCCTTCCTGCAGCATCAGCCCCTTTCGTGGCTTGCCCCAATGAGCACTTGCGGTGGCTCGTGATTTCGCGCCCGATGCCATGCCCGCAATATTCCCTGACGACGGAATAGCCGTTTCGTCGCGCGTGCCATTCTCGATAGCGTGTCCCACATCGCCGAGCCTCGCGCCGGGACGCACGGCGCCGATGCCTTTCCACATCGCTTCGCAGGTCACCTGCACGAGTCGTTTCGCCATCGGCGACACCTCGCCGACCAGATAGGTCTTGCTCGAATCGGCGACATAGCTGTTTCTTTCAAGCGTGATGTCGGCGGTGGAGGGCACGCCATGACAGACGACATGATTGCGCGACGTGTTGAGAGCGTATGCGTAGCCGTATTGCCCTTTGCTCGCCGGACACGCGTTCAACTCGTTCACGATGAGGCTATCGACAAGATCGTTGACCTGCATGGTCGACATGCCAATCAGACTGAGCCGATCCAGATAGGCGAAGACGTCTGCCAGCAACTTGCCTGACTCCGCCATCAGCGCGATTTCCTCTGGCCGCTTGGTCATGTCGACGACACACCGAGCGCCTGCGGCAAGACGCCTGCTGCGCGCAGTTCGCGCGACACGATCTCATTGAAGCTGTGCGTCGGATTCATCTCGCACAACATGCCGATCCTGATCCAGAACGTGGCCTGCGCATTGATCGACCGGCACGATACCGCGCTTGCCTTGCGTATCTGATCGTGTAGATCGTCGTCGATATTAACAATGCCCATCCTGAACTTCGAATATATCAAACATATACGTTGCAGCGTTCCTGCTGCACGAACGAAGCGCTCACTTGGAGATATGCGATGAATGCGACTACGAAGAAGATGGTGATCTCGGCTCTCATGCTCGGCCTGTCGGGCGGCGTCTATGCGCAAACCGCAGGCGGCGGCGCGGGCACCGCAACGACGGGTAGCGTCAACGGCGCAGGCATGAACCGCAATAAATAGCATGGGCGGTTCGAACGACGGCTCGACGGGCGCGGGCGCACCGGTTAGAAGCGGGTGGGCAACGGCACGAATCAAGGCCCGAACAATGGCGCACAGAACACACACATGAAGTCGAACGGCATGAGTTCGAGTCAAGGCACATCGAATCAAAAGGGATGCTAAGTAAGTAACGGGATTTTATTTGCATGCGCGGATCGCCGGTAAAAACAGTGCAGTACGGCATCCCCGCACGCAGCGCTGTAGGCCGGTTCCTACGGTTATCGCAGTTGGAACAACAATGCTTTGTCGCCTCGGATATTAATTTTAAGCGGGCGCTTACCTATACTGGAATCACTGACACGCAAACAGGGCTGTTTGCGAAAAAATCAGAAATCCGGAGGTCAGCATCATGAAACTCGCGACCATCATCGTTGCTGCTGCACTCGCTGTCCCGGCAGTATCGTCTTTCGCTCAAAGCCAGCCGCTGACGCGTGCTGAAGTCAAGGTGCAGCTCGTGGAAGTGGAGCGCGCTAGTTACACCCGAACATGGACCGCACGACGTATCCGGCTGAAATCCAGGCAGCCGCCGATGCGAAGATCACGGCACAGAGCGGTCAAGGAAGCTATGGCGGTGTCGCTGCCGGCACGTCGGCCTCGGGCGACCTCAAGCGCCTGCCCACACGGAAAGCAGCGTGCAGCCGGTTTATTTCAGTCACTGATCGACGCTTGCCGCTCACATAGTTCGCTGCATTCACGATAAAACGCTGGCCGCTGTCGAGACCGACGGATGGCCAGTCGGGTTTTCTGTACTTCCACCACTGGCTTGCCGATAGCTTGCCCAGCGTTCAACGTCTGGAGTTTTTGGGTCCGAATCTCCCATTACCAATCACGCGCTGACGCACCGGAACCCGGCATACACATACTAATAATGCCCCTGGAACCAATTGCGGAAACTCGGTCTCGACATGCAGGCGGCCCTGCGGGGAGAGCCACCCTTGATGATGAAGTGCTTGCCGTCAAAGAAGTTGGCCGAATAGCCGAGATAGAACGGAAAGGGCTCGAAGTCTTCGAGCGCTCCGAAGGTCGTCGAGGTCCACTCCCATCCGTTGCCGAATTGTCCTTCGACGCCGAACGCGCTGCGATTTCCCGGATGTGCCTGCATCGGCGACGGATCCCCATCGGCGAAAATCGAAGTTGCCTTTCGCGACATGCCGCCCCCCCTGCGCGTGCGCGGCACGCTGCCATTTCGCTTCGCTCGGTAGCGCCTTGCCGCTCCAACGCGCATAGCCATTTATTTCAGAACAGCTCACATAGACCGGCCAGTCCAGCGGCAAAACGATCTCTTCGAACATCGTGAGGAGCCGGAATCCGTCGCCTGGCTGCGCGGCACCCAGAACGCCGGATGTTCGACGCCGCTTTGCTCTTTCCAGGCCCAGTCTTCACCGGTCCAGAAGGCACGGTTGTCGTAACCGCCGGCTTCCATGAAGTTCAGCCAGTCGCCGTTCGTCACCATGTAGCGATCGATCTCGAACGCGGGCACCTGCTCACGCACTTCGCCGAATTCGTTGTCCCAGCCGAACAGGCCGCTTTCGCGCGTGAGGCCGAGTGTGACTTCACCCGCCGGAACCTGCACGGTCTCATGCTTCAGATTGATACTCGACTCACGTTGCGAGAGCGCATCCGATGGTGCAATTTTTCTATCGACCGGCAACTGATGCAACATGTACGCGAGCGTTTCCGCATGCATCAGGCGATGTTCGATCGCGATCAGGCGATGTTCGATCGCGACTTCCAGCAATTGCGCCGGTGATTCGTTGGGAAAAAACGGGTTTGCTGCGAGTTTGATCTGATCGAAGCGCGCATCGATACCTCCCCCCGCACGGCCTGCTTATAGGCCTGCACTTCGTCGAGCGTGGGCCAGTCGGACGGCTGATCGGTCGGCAGACCGCCATCGACGGGATCGATGCCAAACGCGAACAACTGGCCGTATGCTGGATTGGGACTCGGCATGTCGAACAGGCGCTGATCAAACAGATTGCAGGTGCCCGATATAGAAGACGATACGGTCGAAGCCTTCGATATAGAAGACGATACGGTGCCGCTCCGCGATCGGCCTGTCGTACAGATGTTCAGACTTGGTAACTTCGAAGAGCTCGTCGGTGACGCGGCGCGCCTCGGCAAGGGGCTCGAGCAGCGGGTGACGCAGGGATGGTTCGCGATTCATGTCGCGTAGTCTCCGTGGCGGGCCAATAGGGGAGACTATAAATGGTAGCGAACCGCGTGCCAACCGAATTATGCGGGGCGTCTATTTCATGCTCCCGCAATAATCGAAGGCAATCGCATGCCGGCCAAGGGCGCGTCAGATTTCGCGCAGGCGCTCGAAATCGCGGATGCGGATGGATTTGCCGCGCGCGTCGATCAGCCCGAGCTTGACGAAGCGCGACAGCGTGTGGCTTACAGTTTCGAGCGTCATGCCGAGATAGCTGTCGATATCGTCACGCGTCATGCGCAGCGTGAATTCGGCTGCGGCATAACCGCGTCGCGCGAACCGCGCGGACAGATCGAGCAGCAGATGCGCGACCCTTTCTTTCGGCGCGCAGCATGCCGAGTTGCATCACGTGACTCGCTTCGCGATTGATCGCCTGACTCATCATCCGGTGCATGCGCCTTTGCAGCGCGTCCGATTCACGGCAAGCGCGTTCGAACAACGCATAAGGGGCGACGCGCATACGGAACTGTCTTCGAGCGCGATGGCATCGTACGTATGCGCGCCGTCGCCGATGCCGTGCAGCCCGAGTGCGTCGCCCGCGAGCATCAGACCCGTGACCTGTTCACGGCCGCCGTCATGAACGACGACGGTCTTGATCGATCCCGAGCGCACTGCGTAGAGGGAATCGAACGGGTCGCCCGTGCGGAACATACGCGTCGCCGCGACGGACCGTGCGCGTGACCGAACACGCGTTCCAGCCTCGCGACATCGTTCGAGCAAAGGCCTTCGGTACGCACAGATGGCGCAATCGCGCAACTCGGACAATGCGCGGAGTTGCGCCAGACTTTGGAAAGTTCGGACATGACGCTCATTCCTTGATAAATGACAAGTTGATTGTCCCATGCCGCTACTTCCGACACCGTGAAAAATGCCGCGCCCTGTGCATTCGTGCATTCGGCGAGACGTTTTTACCTCACGCTTTTTCTTCCTGTGTCTCGCCGCCCGCGGCCGATGGAATCAGCAGCACGGGAATCGTCGCCTGCCGCAGACACTGCTCCGCGATGCTGCCGAGGATCAGCCGCTGAAAAAAATATCTGTGTCAACGCATATCATGCGTTTATTCGTGTCACAAATATTCTTATGCATCGGATCATCGTCAATCTGGCACAAATCGGCAGCGTGCTTGCTTCCGGACGCAGTCACACCAGGCTTACGCAGGCCCAAGCCGCCGCGCGACTGGGCGTCAGTCAAAGCCGCATTTCGACGCTCGAACGCAGCACGGGCGCGCTGACGCTTGACCAACTGTTGATGATGCTTGCGGCCTATGGTCTTGAGTTGACGATCCGGGATCGGCCCGGCGCTGATGAATTGCAATCCCGAGCGCTATCCGTTTGGGCAAATGGCAAACACATGTCGCGACCTGGACGCTGCCCACGCGCGGCCAGACGGAACTGGTCTACGATCCTTCGTGGATTCAGTCGGACGAGGATCGCCCGCTCTCGGTGTCCTTGCTCATCTCACCCGATGCGACGTGAAGCGGCGCCACTTCAACGCGAGGGCCCAGCGCTGCGGTTACGGCGCCGACGCCAAATCGATCCATCGAGCGGTTAATCGAGCGCACACCTGCGGTCATCGACACGGTGACCGCGCTGCTGCCAGACGATTTCCCACCTCGGGTCGCAGAGCAGATCTTCGGCCATGGGTAGATCGGCCGCGCTGCTCGAATCCATGCCTTCCGACTGATTATCCCGCTGCGCAAGTCGCGCCTACCCAGCGTCTACCCAACAGGAGCCTTCCCGCATGACCACGGACCGCCGCTATCCCGACCCGTCCATCCGCGTGCTCGATCCGCGCTTCAACGCGCTGCGGCTGCCGTCCGCATCGGTCGAATGTCTGTATCTCAGGATGCGCGCTAGTCGGAAGGACCGGTATGGTTCGGCGATGGCCCGTTATGTTCTGTGGAGCGACATCCCCAACAACCGCATCCTGCGATAAGACGAGGAGAGCGGTCAGGTCGGCGTGTTTCGCAAGCCGTCGAACTTCGCTAACGGCAACACGCGAGACCGCGAAGGGCGGCTCGTCACGTGCGAGCATTTGACGCGCCGCGTGACGCGTACCGAAATACGACGACTCGATCACCGTGCTCGCGGACAGCTACAACGGCAAGCCGCTCAATTCGCGCCGAACGATGTCGTCGTGAAATCCGATGGCGCGATCTGGTTCACTGATTCGCCGTTCGGCATCAGCGGATTCTATGAAGGCGAGCAGGCGGAACCACAACTCGAGCAGTGCGTGTATCGCATCGGTCCTCAGAACGGCAAGTTGACCGTGGTAATCGACGACTTCATCGGGCCGAACGGTCTCGCTTTCTCGCCGGACGAGTCGGTGCTGTACGTGGTCGAATCGCGCTCGGCGCCGCGCACGATCTGGGCATTCGATGTGCTCGACGGCGGCCGCGCGCTGGGCGAGCGCCGGCTCATCATCGACGCGGGACCCGGCACGCCGGATGGCTTTCGCATCGATACCACGGCAATCTGTGGTGCGGCTGAGGCATGGGCGCTGTCGAGCTCGACAGCGTGCGCGTCTTCACGGCGCAAGGCGAGGCAATCGGGCATATCGATCTGCCGGAACGCTGCGCGAACGTGTGCTTTGGCGGACGGCATCGCAATCGGCTGTTCATGGCGGCGAGCCACGGCTTTATGCGTTGTATGTCAACACTCAAGGCGCGAGTGGTGGCTAAGCCTTAGTTGCCTGAACCGTCTCCATGATCCGCTCCGGATGCGCCGGCGCCTTGAACCCATGCCGCGCATACAGCCGATGTGCATCCGACGTCACCAGCATCATGCGGCGCAGGTCTTGAAGATCGGGATGCGCCATCACGCATTGCATCATCCACTTGCCGAATCCCGTGCCCTGATGCCCGGGCAGCACGAATACATCGGCGAAAGAGGCGAAGGTGGCGGTATCCGTAATCATGCGCGCATAGCCGATTTGTGCTTCTTCACGAAACAGTCCGAACGCGAGCGAATGACGCGCCGCGCGTTCGACCTTCTCGCGTGAGATGCCCGGCGACCAGTACGCCACTTCGCTCAGGTAACGATGCACGACGTCGAACTGGAAGCGTTCGATGTCGGTCGTGAGAAGGTATTCGTCGCGCGTCCATTGCATCGTATTGCTCCGTCGCTTGAGTCGAAGCGAAGAGCATAAGCGAAGACGCGCCGACTTCAGTGCACGGTATAGATGCGCCCGGTTTCCGCGCCTTCGACGCTGCGGCTGTAGGCGAGTGCGACACGCGCGCCGCTTGCCGCCTCGAAGCTGCGGAAATACGGGCCGAAGCTCTCGCGCGCTTCTTCGAGCATAGGTCGGACTGACGACATTGATGCGCAGGCCGCGCGGCATTTCGATGGCCGCGTCGCGCACAAAGCCTTCGATCGCGCCGTTCACTGCCGCCGCGCTCGCGCCCTGCAGAATCGGCTCCGCGCCGATGATGCCGCTCGTCAGCGTGAACGAGCCGCCGTCGTTGAGCCAGTCGCGCGCGGTGAACACGAGATTGACCTGACCCATCAGCTTGTCGTCCAGGCCGATGCGAAACTGCTCGCGCGTCATCTTCACGAGTTCGCCGAAGTGAACGTGGCCGGCCATGGCGACGATGGCATCAACGCGGCCGATCGTTTCGAACAGACGCTGAATGCTGGCGATATCGCGCAGATCGACTCGATGCGCGCCGCGCGGCGCGCCGATCTCGATGACTTCGTGACATGCCTTTAGCTCGTTGCAGACCACCTGGCCCACCGTGCCGGTCGCGCCGATGACAGCGATTTTCATATGCGTGCTCGCTTGTGTTGAAGTTGATGAACGAAGCAGAACGACGCATTGTGACGCATTGCGCGCGCGTCGGAGCAATCAGTCCGTGGCACGTTGCGGCATAGGCGAGAGAAGGTAGAGCGTGGCGGCGAGCTGGAATGCGCGTTGCTGCTTTCTTCCCCGAAGAACCTACGCAAATGCCGCGTGCATGACTTCCATGCGGCCGACGATACAGGAGCCAATGGATGAGCAAATCGAAAGAGCAGCATCCGCATTCCGAACGCCGCGACGACGATCTCGATCACGCTATCGAGGACACTTTTCCGCCAGCGATCCGTTAGCCACCGGCGGCGTGACGCGAATCGAAGACGATAAGGACGAGCAAGCGGACGGGTCCGGCAATCGTCCACATGACGTTCGTTCATGCCACGTCGTGTTACGTGATTTCAACGCAACACGTAACGCGGCATTCCCATCTCACGAATGATCGATCTCAAACAGCCGCGACGGCCGCAAGTGATTCAGCGCGTAATGCTTGCGGCCGCGCAGCGTGTGGCCTTGTGCATCGCGTTTTTCGAACTCCCACTTGGCTTCGACTTCCGGCACGGTCGGCGCGACCATACCGCGATCGATCATGCGATAGCCGCGCTCAAGCATCAGCAACAGCCCGTTGCGACCGAGCCGGCTAT
>JAQFVJ010000086.1 GCA_029439525.1 Caballeronia sp. BR6202001591004 | reverse complement strand
CAGATCGTGGCACGTGAAGATCACCGTGCGCGCATCGTCGCGCCGACTGCGCGGGTGTGTCGAGGCAATCGATCTGATGATGCAGATCGATTGCGACAGCGGTTCATCGAGCAAAAGCAGCGGCGCGTTCTGGCACAGCACGGCGGCGAGCGCGACGCGCTGACATTCGGAGTCGCGCGAAGCGAATGCGCCGAGCCCTAAGCGATCGAGCGCGGCATGCGCGGCGGCATGATCGTCGGCGCTTTCCCAGCCCCAGCCGGTGAGATTCGGAAAGCGGTTGAGTAGCACCGTATCGAGCACGCTCGTGCTGAAGGCATCGTGGGTCGCTTGCGGCATCAGCGCACGCGCTTGCGCGAGTTCAGTCGTGCACCAGGTATCGAGCGCGCGGCCGTCGAGCGTCACCTTGCCCAATGCGGGCCGCGTAATTCCCGCCAGCACGTTGATGAGCGTGGTCTTGCCCGCCCCGTTCGGTCCGGTAATGCACCACATTTCGCCCGCGCCGATGCCTTGCGTCAGGTCATCGACGAGCGTGCGTGAACCGGTCAGCGTGACGGCATCGAGATGCAGGCGCGTCATCTCGGCCTCCGCAACAGCATCCACAGGAACATCGGCACGCCGACGAGCGCCGTCACGACGCCCACCGGCAGCTGCGCCGGCGCAATGACCGTGCGCGCCGCGAGATCCGCGCTCATCACGGCGAGTCCGCCCGCGAGCGCGGCGGTAGGCACGAGCATGCGCGCTGATCGTTGCCGAACGCGAGCCGCAGGATGAAGATGCCGGGCATGCCGCCCGTTCTGCGGGAAATCCATTGTGTGAGGTCTTTTCGAAGGCTGGCGCAGCCCCGCTCCCCGCAAGGCCCAAGCGCGACACACGTGCCCGTGCTCCATAAAAGGAAAACGCACGCGCTGGACGATTGACTGGTATCCGCGCTGGCGACGCATCGTTCCCGCGCATCGCGCGCAGTGGCGTGGCCACGTTTCTTGCAGTGCCGCGTTCGCATGCGATGTGATGAAAACGCACGCTGCGGGGCATCGAAAAAACGCGCCTGGAACGACTTGCAACTCGCGTTGCGGTCACTTACCGTTGCGGGGACAGCACAGGTTGGCTCATCCTTGCCGGACTTGCTCCCTGTTTCCCGTTTGACTGCGTCCGCGCTAGAACACGGAACGCGAGCACCAAAAGTGCGGCAAGTGTAGGAGCGCGGGTGGGGACCCCACGACGCATCGAGAATGCATTGACACACGAGCGCATGCGCTTTCCACACATGAATGCATCGCGATGCACGCATGATCGCGTGTTGTTACGTCTCGAAACGAGACTTTTATCGGAAAGCTCCGTTGAACCGCGCTAGAATACGAAGTCTTTAGAGGACGCAGCACATGCTCAACGAACTCGAATCACTGTCAGGAAATATCGGCCGGCTGATCCAGATCAGCGAGCGCCACAATCAGGCGCGTCAAGCGCTCGAAGCACAAATCGAACAGCTGCGCGCCGACCATGCCAACGTGCAGGCCAAACTCGTGCAGATGCGTCAGGAACGCGACGCGCTGCAAGCCGAGCGCGATTCCCTCTCCGCGAAAATCGACGACGCTCAGGTACGCCTGAATGCGATCCTCGAGAAACTGCCGCGCGGCAAATCCAGCCAGCATGCCGACGCCGACAATCAGCTCGATCTCCTCGACGAACCTTCGGATGCGTACGAGCACGCGCATGCGGAAATCAACGGCGAGCATCATCACGGAGAGAGGGCATGACCACTTTGCAGATCGAAGTATCCATCCTCAGCCAGCCGTATCGTCTCGCCTGCTCGCCGGAAACCGAAGGCGCGCTGCGCGAAGCCGTCGCGCGCGTCGATGCGGAAATGAACAAGGTGCGCAACGCGAGCGCAGTGCGCGGCACCGATCGCATCGCGGTGATGGCGGCGCTGTCGCTGGCGTCGGAATTGCTCAAGCTGCAGGAAAGCGTTCGTCACGGCGAGGCCTTCCCCGCCGAGGAAATTCGCCGCACCATGCACTTGATGAACGAGCAGCTTGGCGCGGTCATCGCACAATACGAGACACATTAACCTGGTGTTTGGACGTCAAGATATCAGAGTAAATCGACTGCGGGTGTCAATCGAAAAAAGAAACCGCGAGTGCGCCCCATCGGGCCTGCAACGGGCAAACGATTAGTGTCTAGTGTCATTCTCTGCCTGGTACGCCAAGGTCATATATTCCTTGAACCAAGGCTACATTGGCACGGTTGTGGAACCTTGCGGCATGGGCGCGCGCGTCACACAGTCTGATGTACCCGAATGATGTACCCGAAGTGCTGCTTACTGCGACCAATCTGAACTCAGGTTCAGGATGCCGGCCTAGCGGCTAAGGCGGGGATCTTTAACGGCATCGGTTTTTCCGGTGCCGTTTTCTTTTCATTTGTGGTCCGCTATCCGTCTGTCCACGAAAACCGTCTGCAAGACACCATGCGCTACTGGCTGATGAAGTCCGAACCGGACAAAGCGAGCATCGATCATCTCGCGCACGCGCCGAAAAAACGCTGCCGTGGACGGGCGTGCGCAATTACCAGACGCGCAATTTTATGCGCGATCAGATGTAGATCGGCGACAGCGTGCTGTTCTATCATTCGAGCTGCCCGGAGCCGGGCATCGCGGGCATCACCAAAGTGTGTTCGACGGCCTATCCCGATCCTACGCAGTTCGATCCGAAAGAGCGAGTACTACGATCCAAAATCGCCGCGGGAAACTCCGCGCTGGATGCTCGTCGATGTCAAATACGTGAAGAAGACGCCGATCATTCCGCTCGCCACACTGCGCGAACACAAGGAGCTCGCGGACATGCAGGTGCTCGCGCGCCGCAATTGCCTGTCGATCACGCCGGTCACCGAGGCGCAGTGGACATTCATCACCGAGCGGCTCGTCGTATAGGTTCGTAAGGAACTTAGGGCGCGAACGGAACGCCTAAATGCGGTCGCGAATCACGCGATGTCATGTTTCCGGAGTTCCAAGATGATCAACAAGAAAACCGCCACCGCTTTCGTATTGCTCGCGATGTCGGGCGCTGCGCTCACCTTCACTCAAACCGCTGCCGCGCAGACTGTCGTCAGCCAGCAGCAGCCGTCGGGCGTGCTGTCGCTGTCCGCGCAGGCAAGCTCCCAAGTGCCGCAGGATACAGTCGATATCACGCTCTTCTACGAGCAGGAAGCGGCAGACCCGTCCTCGCTCACCAATGCGCTCAATCAGCGCGCGGATGCCGCGTTGCGCGAAGCAAAAGGTGCCGACGGCGTGACGGCGAAGAGCGGATCGTTCAGCGTGTATCCGTCCACTGACCGCGACGGCAAGATTTCCGCATGGCGCGGACGCGTCGAGGTCATTCTCGAATCGCACGATTTCGCGGCGGCATCGAAGCTCGCGGGCCGTATGAGTTCGTCGATGCAGGTCGGCAGCATCGCGTTCTCGCTGTCGCCGGAAGCGCAGCGCAATGCCGAGCAGAAGCTCGTCACGCAGGCGATCGACTCGTTCCGCAAGCAGGCGCAGACCGCCGCACAGGCGTTCGACTACAGCAATTTCACGATTCGGGAAGTGAATGTCGGACACGGCGGTGTGCAGCCGCGCCCGGTGATGATGATGCAGTCGCGCGCGATGAGCGCCGACGCCAAGATGGCCGCGCCCATCGCGATGGAAGCCGGCACGACGACGGTGACCGTCGACGTGAACGGCTCGGTGCAGATGGGGCGCTAATCGATCGTTACGAGCCGTTGGTGGGCTCGGGCGGCAGGCGCAGATTGCGCTTGACCGCCCACACCATCATCAAGACGCCGGCGATGATCATCGGCAGCGAGAGCCATTGGCCCATCGACAGGCCGAAGGTCAGCAGGCCGAGATAATCGTCCGGCTCACGCGCGAACTCCACCGTAAAACGCGCGAGTCCATAACCGATCAGAAACAACCCGGAAATCGCGCCCACCGGACGCTGCTTGCGTGAGAACGTCCAGATCACGACGAACAGCACCAGCCCTTCCAGCGCGATCTCGTACAACTGCGACGAATGACGCGGCAGCATGTGATAGCGCGCGAAAATCTCCGACAGATGCCATTGCGCGTCGAGCTGCGGATTCTTTGCGAGCCACACCGCGTCGTCGTTGGTCGAATTCTGGAACAGCATCGCCCACGGCGCATTCGGGTCCGTCACGCGGCCCCACAACTCACCGTTGATGAAGTTGCCGAGACGCCCCGCCGCGAGGCCCAGCGGCACCATCGGCGCGACGAAATCGGTCATCTGCAGCCAAGTGCGCTTGCGCTGATACGCGAACAGCACCATCGCGAACGTCACGCCGAGAAAGCCACCGTGGAACGACATGCCGCCTTCCCACACCTTTAAGATATCGAGCGGATGCGCAGCGTAATAGCTCGCCTTGTAGAACAGCACATAGCCGATGCGGCCGCCGAGAATCGTGCCGAGCACGCCGTAGAACAGCATGTCGTCGATGTCCTTGACGGTCCAGCTTTGCGCGGCCACGTAAGGCAGCCGCAGGCGCAGCCGGCCGATTACGATGGCGGATACGAACGCGACCAGATACATGAGGCCGTACCAGCGCACGGCGAGCGGTCCGAGGTGGATCGCGACGGGATCGAAATTGGGATGGGTGAGCATCGAGTAGTTGTATTAATTGAGCGAAGCAACTTCATGGGCGAATCATAAAACATCGGCGTCGGGGGACGCATCGACGGATGTATCGACCGACGCATCGGCGGCCCGCGAACGGACGATATCGATGCATCCGGCCAACACGGGACTCACCTCCTCCGCGCGCCATACGAGGCCGGTTTCGACGAACGGCCCGGGGTGAGAAGCGGACGATATACACTACGTACGCCCGTGCGTCGCGCAGATGACGCAGCGAGCGCGACACCCATGCCGGCAGACACGAGGCTCCGATGGTCTGCATCTGGATCGCCTCCTGCCCGATGCGCGGGGTGAGTCCGGCCGCGGCGTAACAGCCCATAATGATGTCATACAAACCAGGCGCGAGACGTCTCGGGAAGATGATGAAGAGCTTAGCCGCGGCCAGATCGTGCAAGTCCACGGGCGCGTCGTTAGCGTGTCCCAATTCCTGAGCCAGTTCGGCGGACATCGCCACCATCAGCGGCTCGCGCGCCGGCCAGATATTCGAGCGACATCGCGTGACGCGGCGGCAGCGGCGGAATCACGAGTGCGCCCGGCCACCAGTTCCTCGATCTGCACGTCGCTGGTGGCTTCCGTCAGTGCAGGCGCACGCCGGGATAGCGCACGCCGAAATCGCGCAACAGCGCCGGCAGAAGCCCGTAATCGGCCGTGGAAACAAACGCCAGCGACAACACGCCCGCCTCACCGCGCGCCAGCGACTGCGCGAGCGGACGCAGCGCATCGGCTGCGGCGAGCAGGCGCCGCACTTCGGCCAGCAAGTCTTTGCCGACCGGCATCAGCTCGACGGTACACTTCGTGCGCACGAATAGCGCGACGCCCAGCGCCTCCTCCAGAGCGCGGATCGCCTGCGACAGCGGCGGCTGCGTCATCGCGAGACGCGAGGCAGCGCGGCCAAAGTGCATTTCTTCAGCGACCGTCACGAAATAGCGTAGAAGCCGTAGATCCATCGAAATCGATATGTTTTGCGACCTAATAGACCCTGAATGATATATTGGACAGACGCATTACGAACGCTGCATCCTTCCTGAACTAGTCCAAATAGTCCCTCAGGAGCACACGGAGCACATCATGGCCTTCACGCCGCTCGAAAAACATCACCCAGGGCGTCGCTCGCTCGCCCAATCGCTCGATGTTCTATGCTTTAAACAGAAGACTTCGACAAGCCGATGATCGGCGTCGCCAACGGGCATTCCACCATCACGCCGTGCAACGCGGGCCTGCAGCGCCTCGCGGACGCCGCCGTCGAGTCGATCAAGAAGTCGGATGCAAACCCGCAGACTTTCGGCACGCCGACCATTTCCGACGGCATGGTCGATGGGCACCGAGGGCATGAAGTATTCGCTCGTGTCGCGCGAAGTGATCGCGGATTGCATCGAAACTGCCGTGCAGGGGCAATGGATGGACGGCGTGGTCGTGATCGGCGGCTGCGACAAGAACATGCCGGGCGGCATGATCGGCATGGCGCGCATGAACGTGCCGTCGATCTACGTGTATGGCGGCACCATTCGCCCGGGCAACTGGAAGGGCAAGGATCTGACCATCATGTCGTCGTTCGAGGCCGTGGGCGAGTTCACAGCGGGTTACATGTCGGAAGAAGATTTCAAGGGCGTTGAGAAGAACGCCTGCCCGACCACCGGTTCGTGCGGCGGCATGTACACGGCGAACACGATGAGTTCGTCATTTGAGGCGCTCGGCATGTCGCTAATGTATTCATCGACGATAGCGAATCCGGATCAGGAAAAGGTCGATTCCGCCGGCGAATCGGCACGCGTGCTCGTCGAGGCGGTGAAGAAGGACCTGAAGCCGTGCGACATCGTCACGAAGAAATCGATCGAGAACGCGGTGGCGCTCATTATGGCGACGGGCGGATCGACCAATGCCGTGTTGCACTATCTGGCGATCGCGCACGCGGCGGAGGTGGAATGGGATATCGACGACTTCGAGCGCATGCGCAAGAAGGTGCCGGTGATCTGCGATCTAAAGCCATCGGGCCAGTATGTCGCGACCGATCTGCACAAGGCGTGCGGCATCCCGCAAGTGCTGAAGATTCTGCTCGATGCGGGCCTGTTGCACGGCGACTGCATGACGATCACCGGGCGCACCATCGCCGAGGAACTGAAGGACGTGCCGAGCAAGCCACGCGCCGATCAGAAGGTGATCTTTCCGATCGAGCAGGCGCTGTACAAGGAGGGGCATCTGGCGATTCTGCGCGGCAATCTCGCGGAAGACGGCGCGGTGGCGAAGATCACGGGCCTGAAGAACCCGGTCATCACCGGCCCCGCGCGCGCGTTCGACGACGAGCAGAGTGCGCTCGAAGCGATTCTCGCCGACAAGATCAAGGCAGGCGATGTGGTCGTGCTGCGCTATCTCGGACCGAAGGGCGGCCCCGGCATGCCGAAAATGCTCGCGCCGACCTCGGCGATCATCGGCAAGGGTTTGGGCGAGACGGTCGGGCTGATTACGGACGGACGCTTTTCGGGCGCCACGTGGGGCATGGTGGTCGGGCACGTCGCGCCGGAAGCGTTCGCGGGCGGCACCATCGCGCTGGTGCAGGAAGGCGATTCGATCACCATCGATGCGCACAAGCTATTGCTGCAACTGAATGTCGATGACGCGGAACTCGCGCGCCGTCGTGCGGCGTGGAAGCAACCGGCCCCGAAGTACACGCGCGGCGTGCTGGCGAAGTTCGCGACACTCGCGCTGCCGGCGAATCATGGGGCGGCGACGGGTTGAGGGGTTGTTAGCCGGGAGTGAGAAGGGGCGCACGCGGCGCCCCTTTTCTTCTTTATGCGCCGCGCTCACCGGGTCTCTCTCATAGTCTCTCTTATAATCCGCGAAAACACGAACCGGGCGCGTGGATCGGGGGGACCGTATGAGACCGAAAACAACGAACGTCGCCGCGATACTCTGCCTGCTCGCATGGATGCGCCACGGCAAGCGCACAAGACGATCAGGCGTCCATGCTCGCCTTCGCTCAAACCCACAACTGCATGAGCTGTCACTCGATGACGCACGACTTCATAGGTCCGTCGTTCGACAAGGTCGCGAAGCAATACGCGCACGTCGACGGCACGCGCAGAATGCTGGCGCGGCGCATCGTCGAAGGCGGCGTGGGCCGTCTATGGGCAGGTGCCGATGTCCGCGAACACGCAAATCACCACGGATCAGGCGCTCGCGCTCTCGGGCTGGATTCTGTCGCTGCGCTGAACGTCAGGCTTCGCACTGGCGACGCAATTCCTCTTCCACCGCCTCGCCGATATACGCGCACATGGGGTCTTCCAGCGCCGTCGTCACTTCGCGCGACCACGCCTGCATGAGCTGCGTCGAATGCTCGCGCAGCACTTCCTCGCAGCGCGCCGCGATCAGCGCCTACGCATCGCTCTTCAGGAACTGCGTGACGGGCACACACACGCTCCGCGACCAGCCCCGCGTCGTACTCGAGCGCCGCCGCATCGACGGATGCCACGCGCGTACTCTGGCTTGCCGGGCACGACGACATCGGTGAGGGTGGGAATGGACGTATCGAAGGGAATCAGGCTGCTTCGTCATGACGTCGGGTCTCCTTATTGTCAGGGTAACGCGGCGTGCGCGGGCGCTCTGTTCACTCAACCACTTTGTTTGTGCGTCTCGATGGCGTAGCCGCGATCGCGATAGAAGCGGAAACGTTCGCGGCCGGACGCGAGTTCGTCGTCCGCGCTGCCGACGATTTCGATCAGACGCCCGAAGCGCGCGAACTGCGCCGACACCGGCGCGCCGAGATTTACAAGCACCTGATGATGCGGCGCATCGTCGAGATTCGACGTCAGCACGACCGGCGTGTCCTGCGCGATCGGGTTGTTCGCCATGCAGTGCGGCACGAATTCGAGCGGCGCGAAAGTCCACAACTGCTCGTCGAACGCGGCGAGCCGGCGCGGCTCTGCGAGCACGACGAGCGCGTTGCCGCCCGCATACGCCTTGCGCGCGAGGCGACAGGCGTAGGCGAGCGAATCGCCGACATTCGTATAAAAGTCGATACGGGTCATGCCTGCCTCACGTTTCTCAAGCGCCCGCGCGGTCGATCAGGAACTGCGAGAGCATCGGCACCGGACGGCCGGTCGCGCCTTTCGCAGCGCCGCTCTTCCACGCGGTGCCGGCGATATCGAGGTGCGCCCACGGATACTTCGTCGCGAAGCGCGACAGGAAGCATGCCGCCGTCACGCTGCCCGCCGGACGCCCGCCGATATTGGCGAGATCCGCGAAATTCGACTTGAGCTGATCCTGATACTCGTCGTCGAGCGGCAGGCGCCAGGCCGGATCCACCACTTCGCGCGAGGCATCGAGCAGTTCGCCCGCGAGTGCGTCGTCCTTTGAGAACAGACCGGTGTTGTGATGGCCGAGTGCGATGATGCACGCGCCCGTCAGCGTGGCGATATCGACCACGGCGGCGGGCTTGAAGCGCTCCGCGTAGGTCAGCGCGTCGCACAGGATGAGACGGCCTTCCGCATCGGTGTTGAGCACTTCGATGGTTGTGCCGTTCATCGCGGTGATGATGTCGCCCGGCTTCACCGCGTTGCCCGCGGGCATGTTCTCGCAGGTCGGGACGACGCCGATCACGTTGAGCTTCAGGCCCATTTCCGCGACCGCGCGCATCGTGCCGAACACCGAGCCGGCGCCGCACATGTCGTACTTCATCTCGTCCATCGCCTCGCCCGGCTTGATGGAGATGCCGCCCGAATCGAAGGTGATGCCCTTTCCGACCAGCACGATGGGCGCATTCTTGCCCTTGGCGCTGTCACCCGCGCCGTTGTATTGCATGACGATAAACAGCGGCGGCTGCACCGAGCCTTTCGCGACCGACAGGAACGAGCCCATGTTGAGGGCTGCGATCTGCTTCTGGCCGAGCACTTCGACCTTAAGCTTCCAGTCGCGGCCGAGCTTCTTGGCGGTCTGGCCGAGATACGTCGGCGTGCAGATGTTCGGCGGCAGATTGCCGAGATCGCGCGTCAGGTCCATGCCGTTGGCGATGGCGACGCTCTGCTTCACCGCGGTCTTGGCGGCTTTCTCGTCGGCCGTGTCGACGAGAAAGCCGATCTTCTTGAGCGAGCGCGCGTCGTTCTCGGGCTTGCTCTTCATCTGCGTGAACTTGTAGATCAGTTCGCGCAGCGCGAGGATGGCGACACGCACCGCCCAGTCGCCGCTGCGTTCCTGGATCGGCAATTGCGCGAGCGTGAAGGTCGCCTGGCCGATTTTCGAGCCGAGCACCACGCGCCATGCGGCGCGCACGGCTTCACCGTAAGCTTTCTGATTGAAGCCGTCCTGCTTGCCGAGACCGACGAGCAGCACGCGCGATGCGCCGATGCCGGTCACTTCGGGCACGAGCAGCGTAGTGCCCGCGCGTCCGCTCATGTCGCCCGCTTTCACGACGCGCGAAATGAGTCCCTTGGTCGCGACATCCATGTCGCGCGCGGCGCCCGTCAGCGTCTGGGCTTCGAACACGCCGAGCACGATGACATCGGACTTACCCGTCAGGAAACCATTTGCCTCGCCTTTTCTCCAATCACAGGCTTTTATGCTAAAGTCCATCCCGCTCTTATCCTCGGATAAAATTCTTGGCTGAAGGATGAAAATCGCAATTATCCGCTATTTTTTCCGCGGCGGTCACAGGCGCTCGGCGTGAGGATAAGCAAGATGCCCTTCCCGTTTGCCGAATGCGCGTGTCGGCGCATCCCCGCCGGCTCTGAATAATCAAATGATCTTCGAACGCTCCCTGCAGCGCGAACTCGCGTATACGGCTGGCGCCGTGTTCATGGTGTTGCTCACGGTCATGCTCACCACGATGATGATCCGCATCGTCGGCTTCGCGGCGCAAGGTCAGGTCGACCCGAAGAACGTCGTCGTGCTGATCGGGTTTACCGTGATCGGCTACCTCGCCGTCATACTGATCGTGACGCTGTTCGTCTCCATTCTGTTCGTGCTGACGCGCTGGTACCGCGACTCGGAAATGGTCGTATGGCCCGCCTCGGGCGTGAGCCAAACCCAGCTCATCAAGCCGATCGCCGTGTTTTCCGCGCCGATCATCGTCTTCATCATGTTCTTCGCATTCGTTGGCTGGCCGTGGTCGAACGCTCAGAGCAAGCTCATCAAGGCGCGCTTTCAACAGCGCGACGAGGTGTCGCTGCTGGCGCCCGGGCAGTTCCGCGAATCGCCGTCGAGCAACCGGGTGTTCTTCATCGAAAAGATGTCGCCGGATCAGGGACATGTCGAGAACGTGTTCGTGACCAGCACGGAAAACGGCAAGGTCAACGTGATCGTCTCGAAGAACGGCCACACCGAAACGCGTTCCGACGGCGACTGCTTCATCGTGCTGGAAAACGGCCGGCGCTATGACGGCAAGTCGGGACAGCCGAATTTCCGCATCACCGAATTCGAGCGTTACGGTGTGAAGATCACGAGTCATCAGGTAATCAACACGCCGAGCACCACGGGCATTTCCACGCCCGATCTGCTGGCGCGGCCGACCAAGGACAATCTCGCCGAATTCGCGTGGCGCGCGGGCCTGCCGCTCATCGCCATCAATCTGATGCTGCTCGCGATTCCGCTGTCCTATCAGAACCCGCGCCGCAGCCGCACCATCAATCTCGTCATGGCCGTGCTGATTTACCTCACCTACTCGAACCTGCTGAACATCGTGCAGTCGTGGATCGAACAGGGCAAGCTGTCGTTCGCGCTCGGGCTCGTGGGGCTACATGTGATCGTCGCGCTGATCGTCGCGTTCAACTTCTGGCTGCGCGTGCGCAACCGGCCGCTCTTTACGCTACCGTCGTTCTCGCGGTCGAAGGGAGCCTGACCCGATGCGTATCTACGAACGTTATTTCGCGCGTCAGATCTACCTGGCGTTCATCTTCATTCTGTTCGCGTTCTCCGGCCTGTTCTTCTTTTTCGATCTGGTCAACGAACTGAACACAGTCGGACACGGCAACTACAAATTCACGCTCGCGGTGCTGCACGTGGCGCTGCAGACGCCGTCACGTTTCTACGAAATCATTCCGGTGGCCGCGCTCATTTCAGCCATCTACGTGTTCGCGCAGATGGCGGCGGCGTCCGAATTCACGATCTTCCGCGTGTCAGGCCTCTCGACGGGCGCGGCGCTGCGCTCGCTGCTGAAGATCGGCATTTCGATGGTGCTGGTCACGTACATCATCGGCGAGGTGGTCGGGCCTTATGCCGATCAGTTGTCGGAGCGTGTACGGCTGGAGGCGCTGGGGTCGTCGGTATCGTCGAATTTTCAGTCGGGTGTGTGGGTCAAGGACACGCTGACGGCAAAGGAAAACGGCGAGCAGGTGACGCGCTTCGTGAACGTCAGCATGCTGAATCCGGACACGACCATTGCGAACGTGCGCATCTACGAATTCGATTCGCAGTTCCGCCTGCAGAACGTGCGTATCGCGAAGAGCGGCATGTACGCGCCGCCGGGGCACTGGCAACTGACGGATGTGACCGACGCGCACCTCGTCGATGTGCCGCCGCAGCAGTTCAATCCCGGCGATACGCTCAATCCAATCTACACTGCGAAGCAGACGACATTGCCGACGTATTCGCTACGCTCGGA
>JAQFVJ010000085.1 GCA_029439525.1 Caballeronia sp. BR6202001591004 | reverse complement strand
ACGCAAATGGCGGCCGAAATCGTTCGAGTCGCTCGTCGGCCAGGAGCACGTCGTTCGTGCGCCCACGCACGCACTCGACGGCGGCCGCCTGCATCATGGCTATCTGTTTACAGGGACACGCGGCGTCGGCAAGACTACGCTCTCGCGTATCTTCGCCAAAGCGCTCAACTGTGAAATCGGCGTGACGTCGAAGCCGTGCGGCGTGTGCCGCGCGTGCCGGGAAATCGACGAGGGCCGTTTCGTCGACTACGTCGAAATGGATGCGGCGAGCAATCGCGGTGTCGAGGAAATGGCCGCGCTGCTCGAACGCGCGGTCTATGCGCCGGTCGATGCGCGCTTCAAGGTCTACATGGTCGACGAAGTGCATATGCTCACGAACCACGCCTTCAGCGCAATGCTGAAGACGCTCGAAGAGCCGCCCGCGCACGTCAAGTTCATTCTCGCGACCACCGATCCGCAGAAGATTCCGGTGACGGTGCTGTCGCGCTGTCTCCAGTTCAATCTGAAGCAGATGCCGGCAGGGCACATCGTCGGGCATCTGGAGAACATCCTCAAGGAAGAAAGCATTTTGTTCGAGCCGCAGGCGCTGCGCTTTCTGTCGCGCGCGGCCGATGGCAGCATGCGCGATGCGCTCTCGCTCACCGATCAGGCGATCGCCTATTCGGCCAACGAAGTCACTGAGGAAGCCGTGCGCGGCATGCTCGGCGCGCTCGATCAAAGCTATCTGATTCGCTTGATCGACGCGCTCGCCGCGAGCGATGGCGCGCGCGTGTTGTCCATCGCGGACGAGATGGCGCTGCGCAGCCTGTCGTTCTCGACGGCGTTGCAGGATTTCGCGAGCCTTCTGCACCGGATCGCATGGGCGCAGTTCACGCCTGCGTCGGTGCTGGATGAATGGCCGCAAGCGGAGGATATTCGTCGCTTCGCGGAGATGTTGTCGGCGGAGCAGGTTCAGCTTTTCTATCAGATCGCGACTGTGGGACGCGGCGAACTCGGCCTCGCGCCCGACGAATACGCCGGCTTCACGATGACGCTGTTGCGCATGCTGGCGTTCGAGCCGGCGGGCGGACCGGGCGGTGGCGGTGGGTTGTCCGTCAGCGCGCCGTCCGGTGCGAAGAGCGCACGCAGCGCGGCGCTTGCCGGGGCCATGGCGGAACGGGCGAGTGCGCCGGTTCAGGCGGCGGTGCCCGATGACGTCCAGCCCCAAGTCACCAGCAACGAAGCGACTGCAGAAGCCGCAAGCAAAAGCGAAAACATCGAATCCGAACGCGCAATTCCCGCTGCCGCGCGACAAGCCGTCGATGAATCCGCTGTGCCGTCAGACACGCCCGATACACCCGCCGCGTCGCGCGCCGCAGCCGGTGGCGCAAGCGCCGCGCTGGAAGTGCTCCGCAGCGCGGGCATGCGTCTATCGTCGGATCGTGGCGGACGCGGCGCAGCGCCAGTTCCGGCAAGTGTTCAAACCGCGCCGAAGCCTGCCGCAGCCAAACCCGCCGCACGCACGTCAGGCGATGTCCCGCCCTGGGAAGCCATCCCCGACGACTACGCGCCGCCGTCGTCCGGCGGCGACTATTTCTCATCGCCCGACGACAACTTCGTCCCCGCGTTCGACAGCGGTCCAGACGACATGCGCTTCGACCACAAACCGCGCACGATGTCCACGCCCGCCGCCGCGCCGAAGATCGACACCACACCGCTGCCGCCCGCCGTCGCGCTCGATGCGATCGGCGTCACGGTCGAATGGCCCGCGCTCGCGGTCAAATTGTCGCTGAAGGGCGTCGCCTATCAGCTCGCTTTCAACAGCGAACTGACCGCCTGCGACGCCGATTCCGTCACGCTCGCCGTCGCGGTTCAGATGTATACCGACGTGGCGCACGTCGGCAAGCTCAGAACTGCGCTTGCCGAAAAACTCGGTCGCGCGATCGAGGTCAATGTCAGTGTCGCGCCCGCTCGCCGCACTGCCGCCGCGCTCGCTGCCGCCGATCACGCGAAGCGCCAGCAGGAAGCCGAGCAGGAAATCAGGCAAGATCCGTTCGTACAGTCGCTGATCCGCGATTTCGGCGCGAGCATCGTGCAAGGCTCGATCAAGCCGATTTCCGTGTCGGGCGTGAGCCCGGCATGAACATCGCGCGGCGTTCGACATGACGCCGCGCATCCCAACGCATTCCCGGCACGCGTCCATCCGCCATCCGCACTTTCCAGCAAGGAGCCGAATCATGATGAAGAACCAACTCGCCGGGTTGATGAAACAAGCCCAGCAGATGCAGGAAAACATGAAGAAGATGCAGGACCAGCTCGCGCTGATCGAAATCGAAGGGCACTCCGGCGCCGGCCTCGTCAAGGTGACGATGACCTGCAAGAACGACGTGAAGCGCGTGTCGATCGACCCGAGCCTGCTCGCCGAAGACAAGGACATGCTCGAAGACCTCGTCGCCGCTGCGTTCAACGACGCCGTGCGCAAGGCCGAGGCCACCACGCAGGAAAAAATGAGCGGCATGACCGCCGGCATGCCGATGCCGCCGGGCTTCATCAAGATGCCGTTCTGAACGCGCGTTCGCCGGGCGCGTGAGTCCGGCGAACCGCTCACGGGAAAACATGAAACAACCTTCTGCCTTGTCGGCGCTCGTCGAGGCACTGCGCGTGCTGCCCGGCGTCGGCCCGAAATCGGCGCAGCGCATGGTGTATCACCTGATGCAGCACGACCGCGCGGGCGCGGAGAAGCTCGGGGCATCGCTCCTGTTCGCGACCGAGCACCTGAAGCACTGCGCGATGTGCAATACCTTCACCGAGGCCGACATCTGCGAAGTGTGCAGTGACGAGGAGCGCGAGCCGTTGCTGCTGTGCGTGGTTGAAACGCCCTCCGACCAGATCATGCTCGAACAGACGCTGACCTACAAAGGCCTGTATTTCGTGCTGATGGGGCGGCTGAGTCCACTCGACGGCATCGGGCCGAAGGAAATCCACTTCGAGCGCCTCATCAATCGTGCGCTCGACGGCATAGTGGAGGAAGTGGTGCTCGCCACCAACTTCACGAACGAGGGCGAGGCGACCGCGCATTATCTCGGCGCGACGCTCAAGGCGAAGGGGCTGAAGGTCACGCGTCTCGCGCGCGGCGTGCCGGTTGGCGGCGAACTGGAATATGTCGATGCCGGCACCATCGCACGAGCGATGCTCGACCGGCGCTCCGTGTAAAGGACACCCTTCCATGACAGAAAACGAAGCCCTCGCGCTCGCGACCCATCGCCATTACAAGGACGGGCTGTATCGGGCGATCGGCGTGGCGCGGCACTCGGAAACCGGAGGAAGCGATGATCGTCTACGAACCATCTGTGGCCGCATGAGCCCGGCCTGTGGGTGCGTCCCGCCGCGATGTTCAATGAGACGCTCGCGGACGGCACGCCGCGCTTCAAGCCGCTCGATATTCCACTTTAACAAAAAACACAGAGGAGACGCAGCCATGAGCGCAACGGGTCTGCCCAATGCAGGACCGCTCGCCGGAGTCAAGGTGCTGGGATTGGGCACGCTCATCGCCGGGCCGTTCGCCGCGCGCTTCATGGGCGAGTTCGGCGCGGACGTCATCAAGATCGAGGATCCCAACAGCGGCGATCCGCTGCGCAAATGGCGCAAGCTCTATCCGGAAGTCGGCGGCACGTCGCTGTGGTGGGCCGTGCAGGCGCGCAACAAGAAGTCCGTGACGATCAATCTGAAAGCCGAAGAGGGCAAGGAGATCGTCAGGCGGCTCGCCAAGGAAGCGAATATCGTCATCGAGAACTTTTGGCCCGGCCTGCTCGAAAAACTCGGACTCGGTTATGAAGTCCTCTCCGCCGAAAATCCCGGCCTCGTGATGGTGCGGCTCTCGGGCTATGGACAAACCGGCCCGTATCGCGACTGTCCCGGCTTCGGCGCGATCGCTGAATCGATATGGGCGGTTTGCGTCACATCACGGGCTATCCGTGATCTGCCTCCGCCGCGCATCGGCATTTCCATCGGCGATTCCATCGCGGCGCTGCACGGCGTGATCGGCGCGCTGATGGCGCTGCATCACAAGCAAATCAACGGAGGCAAGGGGTGGGTCGTCAACGTCGTGCTGTACGAGGTCGTCTTCAATATGATGGAAAGCGTAGTGCCCGAATACGGCGTGTACGGCATGGTGCGCGAGCGCACCGGCGCGTCGCTGCCGGGCATCGTGCCGTCGAATACGTATATCCGTGCCGCGATGGCAGCATCGTGATTGGCGGCAACAGCGATCCCATTTTCACGCGGCTGATGAACGCCATCGACCGCGCCGATCTCGCCGACGATCTCGCGCTCGCCTCGAACGACGGCCGCGTGCCGCACACGCAGGAAATCGACGATGCGATCGCCGCGTGGCTGTCGACGCGCAGCATCGACGAGGCGCTCGCGGTGCTCAACGCCGCCGACGTGCCGGCGGGGCGTATCTACAGCGTCGCGGACATGTTCACCGATCCGCAATATATCGCGCGGCAGATGCTGCAACGCTTTCCGTGGCAGGACGGTCGGGAAATCACGTTACCCCAACGTTACGCCGAAACTGTCGGAGACGCCGGGCGAAACGCGTTGGCTCGGCCCGCCGCTCGGTGAACACACCGATGAAGTACTTCAGACGCTCGGGTATCACCCGACGATATCGCGCGGCCAAGGTGATCTAAGGTGATTTAGACCCTTTGCCTGCGGTTTTCGAAAACAAGCGCAGAAACAAGAACTCCAAGGAGACTCATCAACGATGAAGCGTAGAATTTTCATCGCGAGCGGTGCCGTGCTCGCGGGCAGTGCACTGACGAGCGTGCCGTTTGCCTTCGCTCAACCGAAGCTCGAGCAGAGCAAGGTCGCCATCGCGGTCGGCGGCAAGAACCTGTTTGTTCTATTACCTGCCGCTCACCATTGTCGAGCGCCGCAACTACTTCAAGGACGAAGGGCTGGAAGTCGAGATCAGCGACTTCGCCGGCGGCGCGAAGGCATTGCAGGCGGCGGTCGGCGGTAGCGCGGATGTGGTGTCCGGGGCTTTCGAGCACACGCTGCTGTTGCAGGCGAAGAACCAGTATTTCCGCGAATTCGTGTTGCAGGGCCCCGCGCCACAGATCGTGCTGGCCGTGTCGAAGAAAGCGATTCCCAACTACAAATCGCTGGCCGATCTGAAAAGCCAGAAGATCGGCGTGACCGCGCCGGGGTCGTGGACATCGATCATGGCGTCGTTCGTGCTGGCGAAAACCGGCCTTAAACCGACCGATGTCGCGTTCATCGGCGTGGGCGCGGGAGCGGGCGCGATCGCCGCGCTCGAATCTGGCCAGATTGACGCCATCGCCAACCTCGATCCAGTGATGACCAAGCTCGATCGCGCGGGCGATATCCGCATCGTGTCGGATACGCGCACCGTGTTCGGCGGCAACATGCCGGCGGGTTGCCTGTACGCATCACAGAGCTTCATCACGAAGAACCCGAACACCGGCGCTCACCAACGCGATGGTGCGCGCGCTCAAGTGGTTGCAGGGCGCCTCGGGCAAGGACCTGATCGCGACCGTGCCAGAAAGCTATCTGCTCGGCGACCGCGCGCTCTATCTGGACTCGTGGCAGCACTCAAGGAAGCCATCTCGCCGGACGGCCTGATGCCCGAAGACGGCCCGGCGACGTCGTTCAAGATGCTGCAAGGCTTTCGACGAAACGATGAAGGGCAAGCAGATCGATCTGTCGAAGACGTGGACCAACGACTTCGTGAAGAAAGTGCTCGTCACGGTCAAGGTCTGACCGATGAACTTGACCTCGACCCCGGCGCTCGCGCTCGATGACGTCACTTGCACCTTCGCATCGCGCGAGAATCGACGGGACCCGTTACACCGTCGTGCGCAGCACCAACCTGACGATCGCGCCCGGCGTGTCGGTCGTCGGTCCGATGGGCTGCGGCAAGTCCACCTTGCTGAACGTGTCGGCGGGGCTGCTCGCGCTGTCGTCGAGTTCAGTGAGCGTGTTCGGCGAGCCGCTCAGGGGCATCAACAAGAGCGCGCGGGCTATATGTTTCAGGCCGAAGGTCTGATGCCCTGGCGCTCGGCGTTCGACAACGTCACGGCGGGCCTGCGTTTCAGGGCGTGCCGAAAGCCGAAGCCGACGCGTGCGGCGAGGAATGGCTCAAGCGCGTGGGCCTGGGCGGCTTCGGCGACCGCTCTATCCGCATCAGTTGGGCGCATGAGAAAGCGTTGTCGGGCGGCATGAGAAAGCGCGTCGCGAGGCGCAGACGCTGATTCTCGATCCCGACATCATTCTGATGGACGAGCCGTTTTCCGCGCTCGACATCCAGATCCGCGCTCGACATCCAGACGCGCCAGTTGATGGAAAACGAGCTGCTCGATCTATGGGCCGCGAAGCGCAAGGGGGTGCTTTTCATCACGCACGATCTCGACGAAGCGATCTCGATGTCCGACCGCGTCGTCGTGCTGTCGGCGGGGCCGGGCACGCATCCGATCGGCGAATTCGCCATCGATCTGCCGCGTCCGCGCGATGTCGCCGAGATCCGCTCGCATCTGCGCTTCGTCGAACTGCACGCGCAAATCTGGGGCGTGCTGTGCGAGGAAGTGCTGAAGGGCTATCAGCAGCAACTCAAGCCCGCCGTCGCCGAATGAAGACGATCATCATGTGGAACAAGCTGCGCCCCAATCGCGGAAATCTCATCGTGTGGCAGTGGCTGTTGCGGCTGCTGTGTTTCGTCCTGTGGTACGTGCTGACGAGCCCGACGCTGCTGCCGCGGTTCTATTTCGACGATGCCAACAAGGCTGCGTTCTTCTTCGGCGAGCCGCAGAAGGTGCTGCTGCGCATCTGGGAATGGTTCACGAGCGGTGAAATCTACATTCACCTGTGGGTCACGCTGATCGAAACCGTGCTGGCGTTCGCCATCGGCAGGATATTCGGTCTCGCGGTCGGCCTGTGGCTCGCCGCTCGCGCCGATGACCAGCGCGCTCCTCGATCCCTACACCTACATCAAGGCGGCGAACTCGATGCCGCGCGTGATTCTCGCGCCGATCTTCACGGTGTGGTTTGGTCTCGGCATCTGGTCGAAGATCGCGCTCGGCGTGACGCTGGTGTTTTTCATCGTGTTCTTCAACGTCTATCAGGGCGTGAAGGAAGTGAGTCCCGTCGTGCTTGCCAACGCGCGCATGCTCGGCACGAACCGCAAACAACTGCTGCGCTATGTCTATTTGCCCAGCGCGACGAGCTGGGTGTTTTCGAGTTTGCATACGTCGGTGGGGCTTGCGTTCGTCGGCTCGGTGGTGGGCGAGTATCTCGGCTCGGCGCGCGGCGTCGGGTATCTGATCTTGCAGGTGGAAGGCACTTTCGACATCAATACGGTGTTCGCGGGGATTCTCGTGCTGATGGCGTTCGCGCTCGTGCTCGACGGGCTGGTCGCGCTAGTCGAGCGTCGCCTGATGAAGTGGAAGCCGAAAAGCGGCGAGACCGAAAAGCTTTAGACCTCTTGTCATAACTTCGTGTTAGCATGCTCCGCCATTCGTGATGTTGATAAGGGCTGCGTGCTTTTGCGCGATGCACAGCGTCTTTCGGATTTTTCTAGTGTCTTTTCCGAGAGCGAACTGAACGAATGGGTCGAATCGTCGCCGCGCGAATTGTATAAGATAAGAAGTATAGGTCGCGCGCTTCGACTCATGACGAAGACGTGTCATTTTGGTCCGAGCAGATCGGTTATGTGGTTGCGCGAGTCGAATCATCAAAATAATGGCGCCTGTCGAAGGCCCCGCCGCGAGGTCCGAAGGACCTGCCGTTTCCCGAGGCGATCATGTGTCTGAGGCACGTCGCCCGCGCGGCATCGAATCGCACGAATTCACGTGCTCGGTGATGAGACTGCATACCGACAGCGCGGTCGCGGTCGTTCTGCCGCAGCCGATCGGCGACAGCCTCATCGGGCTCGTCCTCGTCAACAATCTCATTCTCATTCGCAACGGTTATCGGCCGGTCGTGTTCGGCTGGGTGGTCGAGCAGTTCGCGGACTGGCTTCCCGATGTGACAGTCGGCCAGCCGGACGCCTATCCCGCCGCATTCGACACGGTCATTGAACTCCGCCCGACGGACTACGCGTCGGCGCTGAGCCGCTCGGGCCACACCCTGTGCCTCGCGAATCTGCCCGAGTACGGCGGCATGAAGCACATGATCGAGCGCGTCATCGACGTTACGACCAACGTCCTTCATCTCAGCAATGTCACATGTTCCAACGGGCTGACCGTGCCGCCGGGCGTGGTGCGTGGCCGCTTCGCCGAACGCGTGGTGATTCATCCCACCGGCAGCCATCCGGAAAAAATGTGGAGCCGTGCCAAGTTTCTCGCGTTGTCGAGAAAGCTCGGGCGTCGCCGCTTCGCGCCGAGTTTTCTCGTTGCGCCGATCGAACTCGCGGGCTGGGACGATATCGTGCACGCCCAAAGTTCACGCGCTTTCGCGCCTGAGCGATGTCGCGACGTGGATCGCCGAGTCGGGCTGGTTCATCGGCAACGAGATTCGGGCCTTGGGCATCTTGCGTCGTTGATCGACGTGCCGACACTGACGCTGTTCATGCGCCGCGGCCTCGCGAGTTCGTGGCGTCCGGGTTGGGGACCGGGCGCGATCGTACTGCCGCCGTCGGTGGTGCCGTCCGGCGCGCTGCGGGAGCGTTTGTGGACGCAGTTGCTGACCGTAGGTCGCGTAATGTCCGCCTTTCGAAATCTGCAACGCGCGAGCACACGCACGATTTGTCATTTCAAGCCCGCCGCGCTGCGCGAGGTCGATCGTCCGCGCGCACGGATTCTTCCCGACGCGTAGCACGCGCCGCGAGCGTCGTCAGTTCGCGAATCGCGAATAGGCGCGCCAGATCTCGCTGGCGTTGGTCGCGCCTTTCAGTACCACGCCGATGTAACCGGCATCGAGAAACTGCCGCGCGAAGCGCTGACGCAGCGGCCGGTCGTGCAGACGCTTTCTGAGGATGTGCAGCAGATTGCCGCCTTCGCGATTGGCCTGACGCAGCAGCAATTTGCGGAACGCGCGCCCTGCGCCGGGTTCGAGCGCGGCCGCGACGAGCGCTTCGATCACCCGCAGATAACCGGCGGCGCGATGAGCGACCGCAGCCTGCGAAGGCGAGTTCGTAATCGACAGCGGGTTCGCCGATAGCCGTAAAACAGGTCGGGCACGAAGCCGACGCGTTGCGCGCGCAACGCGAGCTGCAAGGACCAGATGATGTCCTCATACACCACGCTTTCCTCGAAACGCAAACGATGCTGTTCGACGAATTCTCGCCGCACGCATTGCAGCCACACGCAGACGACCCAGTCGTCGTTGGGCACGGTGCGCATCATCCAGCTTTTGCCATCGCAGATTTCGGTCCCACCGCTGGTTCGCGTACAGTGGTGTCGGCGGGGCGTCATGCGGTGTGGTGGTCGAACCGAAGCCGTTGCCGACGACTACGTCGAGTTCGTGACGACGGCCGTGATCGATCCAGGTGCGCACCGCGTCGGGCGCGAGCCAGTCGTCGCCATCAGCGAACACGATCCATTCGCCGCGCGCGAGCGCGATGCCGGCGTTGCGCGTCGCCGATACGCCTCGATTTTCCTGCGCGACGACGCGAATGCGCGCATCGCGCTGGGCCGCGGCTTCGAGCACGGCGAGAGAGTGGTCGGTGGCGCCATCGCACACGGCGATGATTTCGCACTCGACGCCGCGTTGGCCGAGAAGCGAATCGAGCAGCGTGAGGAGGAGCCAGACGGCGCAATTATAAGCCGGCACGATGATGCTGGCGTCGATGCTCGAGGAAGTCATGGATGGATGCAAAAGAAGATGGGCCGGCGGCACGCGCAGTCGCAGGGTTTTGCCGCCGCCCGCATCTTCACATTTCGATGACGATTTTTCCAGTCACGCGCGGTTCATCATGTCGTCTAGCGCTTGTGGCGTGTCATCGAGTGCGTAGCGTTTCGTCACGACGGGGCGCAGCTTGCCTGCGGTGATCCATTCGATCATGGTCGCGAAGTCGCGTTCGGCGAGCGCGTGCTCGCGGCGCATGTGATCGCCCCAGAACACGCCGACGATGCTCGCGCCTTTGAGCAGCGCGAGATTGAGCGGCAGCTCAATCTCGCCGTTCGCGAAGCCGACGACGAGATAGCGCCCGTGCCACACGATACTGCGAAACGCTGGTTCCGCATACGCGCCGCCGACCGGATCTAAGATCACGTCGGGACCGCGGCCGTCGGTGAGCGCCTTGATGCGCTGCGCTCGCGCAAATCCTCGTGCGCGTAGTCGATGCCTTCGTCCGCGCCGTGCTGCCGGCAGAACGCGAGCTTCTCCGCGCTCGACGCCGCCGCGATCACGCGCGCGCCGACGATCTTGCCGATCTGGATCGACGCAAGCCCGACGCCGCCCGCCGCGCCGAGCACCAGCAGCGTGTCGCCAGCCTTGACCGCGATCGACCAGCGCGTGATACGCCGTGCCGTACGCGAGCGTGAAGGCGGCGGCATCGGCGAAATCGACGTCATCGAGCAGCGGAATGCATGCCGCTTCGCTCGCGTGCGCCTGCTCGGCGAACGCGCCCTGGGCGGTGTACGCGGTCACGCGCATGCCGGGTTTGAAGCGCGTCACGTCCGGCGCCACTTCGCGCACGATGCCCGCGAACTCCGCGCCCGGCGTGAAGGGCAGCGGCGGCTTGAACTGGTATTTGTTCTGGATGGTGAGCACGTCGGGGAAATTGACGCTCGCCGCTTTCACGTCGATGACGATTTCACCCGCGTCGGGATGCAGGTCGGGCAGGGTTTCGATGGAAAGTGTGTGGGGCAATCCGTGTTCGTTGTATCGTACGGCGCGCATTGTCGTCTCCTTGGTTGGTCGGCCCAGTGTAGGGCAGAGCGCATGCTGTTGCCGAGCGTCCCACGCCTGATGACGAGTCGTTCGCGTGCCATGTTTCCTCGGTTACAATCGTGGGATGCGAATCCTACTCAGCAATGACGACGGTTATCTGGCGCGCGGCATCAATGTGCTGCATGGCGCGTTGCAGCCGTTCGGCGACGTCACGGTGATGGCACCCGAGCAGAACTGCAGCGGCTCGTCCAACTCGCTTACGTTGTCGCGTCCGTTGAGCGTTCATCAGGCGCCGAACAGTTTCAATTTCGTCAACGGCACGCCCACGGATTCGGTGCACATCGCACTCACGGGCATGCTCGAACATCCGCCGGACCTCGTGGTGTCGGGCATCAACAACGGTCAGAACGTCGGCGAGGATACGCTGTATTCCGGCACCGTCGCCGCCGCGACCGAAGGCTTCATGTTCGGCATTCCGGCCATCGCGTTTTCGCTGGTCGGGCGCGACTGGCTCTATCTCGAACACGCCGCGCGCGTCGCCGCGGAAATCGTCGCGCACTTTCTCGATCATCCGATGCCGGGCCATCCGCTACTCAACGTGAACATCCCGAGCTTGCCGTACGATCAGCTCGGCGAGTGGAAGGTCACCCGTCTGGGCAAGCGGCATCCGTCGCAGCCGGTGATTCGCCAGACCGATCCGCGCGGCAACCCGATCTACTGGATCGGCCCGTCGGGCGATGCGCTCGACGCGAGCGAAGGCACTGACTTCCACGCGGTGGCGAACGGCTTCGTGTCGATCACGCCGCTGCAACTCGATCTTACGCACACCAAGCTCATGGCCGAGACGCGCGAATGGGCGCGCGCGCCGGGAGCCGTCGCTCATGACCGACGAGCGCGCTAAGCGCTTCCCGCTGGCGCTCGCGGATCTGGTACGCAAGCCCGCGGGCCGTGCCCCGATGGGTCGCGTGTCAAGCGCGCTTCGACGACCGGCGCGACGCTCAAGCCGGCTTCGGCTACCGCTAAGTCAGCTGTTGGGAAAACGCCGGGCGTGGCGCCGAAGCCTACTCCTACTACTAGCACTAGCTCGACA